>CAMWUU010000062.1 GCA_947177515.1 uncultured Lachnospiraceae bacterium | reverse complement strand
TTTGTAAATTATATCTAATATAAGGAAAAGAGGTTTCCATGAATAAATATCAGTTAATGTTTCCGGCTTCGCTGATTTTGATGGCTGCCGGTTTTTTCCTGGGTGTTTATGGTTTTTTTGCAAAGAATTGGTTTTTTTGTATTGGAGTGGGGATTTTTGTTGCTGGCTTGTTGCTGTTAGGTACATGGATTACAAAAGCATATACTTATATTTGCAAGGATTGTTATATGAGGATTGATGTTGGTGTGGCGCAAGGCCTGAGGGCGTTGCCTGCAGGAAATGGTTGCCGCCGTATTTACTGCCCGAAATGCCGACATAAAACCGCATGTAAATCAAGAAGAATTTCCCTGCGGCGGTATGTATTCTGAATTTGTTGCAGGAAATTTATATATGGGATTTTAGTTGTTTTAGTTTTAAGGAAGATCGATTTTGTATGTTGGAATTGATTGATGCATATCACAGACAGGTCTGTGATATGCACAGGTATAAACAGGGAATTGGTTTTTTTTGCATAGTTTCTTAGATTCTATCATTGCTCTGGCAAAAATTCATTGACAAAATCACCAAAACAAGTTATGGTAATAGGACACGGTCGGAAGGTGGTATTTACGTATCACAAAATTTTTGCGTGGTAAAATTTAAGTAACACAAAAATCCTGTACAGGAAAAAAATGAAAAAAAGCGGCTCGCTGAAGGGAGGAAGCGCAATGCAGGAGGGAAGCCGATGGAGGAAATATTTTGGGGACGGGGCATTTTATAAGATGGTGCTGGCCATTTCGCTGCCCATGATTATCCAAAATGGTTTTACAAATTTTGTAAGTCTTCTTGATAATATAATGGTCGGCAGGATTGGAACGGAACAGATGTCGGGTGTGGCGATTGCCAACCAGCTTTTTATGGTCTTTAATATCACGATTTTTGGCGGGGTTTCGGGTGCATCCATTTTTGGGGCGCAGTATCATGGTCTTGGCGATAAGGAGGGGGTGCGAAATACATTCCGGTTTAAGCTTATTTTAAGTTTGCTTTTGACGGCCGCCGCCGTTTTGTTGTTTTGTCTGCGCGGGGAGGCGCTTATTTCCCTGTATTTAAATGAGGACGGCTCGGGAGGGGATCTTGAGCGGACGCTTTCTTACGGGAAAAGTTACCTGAATGTTATGCTGGTTGGTCTACTTCCCTATGCCGTTGCCCAGAGTTATGCCAGCACACTGCGCGATACGGGGGAAACGAAACTGCCGATGAAAGCGGGGATTGCAGCGGTTCTTGTCAATCTGGTTTTTAACTACATATTGATTTTCGGAAAATTCGGTGCGCCTGCCCTCGGCGCGACGGGGGCAGCGATTGCAACGGTGATTTCGCGTTTTGTGGAGGTTGGTATTATCCTGGCTAAAGTGCATGGGAGGCGGCAAATTGGTGGTGTTTTTGCCGGGATATACCAGACGATGCGCGTGCCGGGATCACTTGTTGGAAAGATTGCAGTAACGGGCACCCCATTGCTTGCAAATGAGGCGCTCTGGTCATTTGGTATGGCAACAATGAACCAGTGTTATTCCGTGCGGGGGCTTTCCGTGGTAGCGGCAGTTAATATCTTTTCTACTGCATCGAATTTGTTTAATGTTGTTTTCCTTTCCTTAGGAAGTGCAATCGCGATTATTGTCGGGCAGCAGCTTGGGGCGGGGGAGGCAGAAAAAGCAGTGGATACGGATCGGAAAATGATTGTTTTTTCGGTGATGAGCTGCCTGCTTTTAGGAGGGCTTTTAGCCCTGGCAGCACCGTTTATCCCGCATATTTATAATACGGAGGAAGAGGTTCGCCATATTGCGACGGGGCTGCTTTTGATTTCCGCCTGCATTATGCCATTGAATGCATTTAACCATGCTTCTTATTTTACCATGCGTTCCGGCGGAAAAACATTTATAACCTTCCTGTTTGACAGTGTTTTTGTATGGGTGGTAAGTATCCCAATCGCCTACTCACTGGCACATTTTACATCCATGCCGATTTTGCCCATGTATGCTTTGTGTGTGTCGGCGGATCTAATTAAGGCAGTGCTTGGTTTTATACTGTTAAAACGCAGGACATGGGTTAAAAATATTGTGGGGTAGACTGCAGTAAACAATTCCCAGGATTCCAGAAAATAATTATAGTGAAGGACAAATTAATTTGTCCTTCACTATAATACTAGATTTCTGGACGTTCACTCATCGGTACGTAAGGCCTGCGCCCGTGTACATTGACATAAGCCGGGCGGATGATTTTTTCGGCGGATACGATTTCCTCAAGACGGTGGGCGCTCCAGCCAACAATGCGGGCAACCGCGAACATCGGGGTATAAAGTTCTACTGGAAGACCAAGCATATGGTAGACAAACCCGCTGTAAAAATCGACATTGGTATTGACACCTTTATACATCTTGCGCTGTCCGGCAATCAGTTCCGGAGCGAGGCGTTCCACGATCTGGTAAAGCCCGAATTCTTCATCTTTGCCCTTTGCGTGCGCAAGTTCCCCGACAAATTTCTTGAAAACTTCGGCGCGCGGGTCGGAGATGGAGTAAACTGCATGTCCGATGCCGTAAATCAGACCTGCATGGTCAAATTTTTCTTTATTTAAAATACCGCGAAGGTAGTCTGCAATCTGACCTTCATTATTCCAGTCCGTCACCTCTTTTTTCATATCTTCAAACATCTGCATAACTTTAATGTTTGCCCCGCCATGCCGTGGGCCTTTTAAGGAGCCGAGCGCCGCCGCCATAACGGAGTAGGTATCAGTGCCGGAGGAAGTTACGACACGGGTCGTAAAGGAGGAATTATTGCCGCCGCCGTGTTCCATATGCAGGATGAGCGCGAGGTCGAGCACCTTTGCCTCCACCTTTTGGTAGGATTGGTTCGGGCGAAGCATGGTTAAAATATTCTCTGCGGTTGAGAGTTCTGGTTTTGGCGGGTGGATAAAAAGGGAATTGCCGACACTGTGGCTGTAGGCGTTGTAGCTGTAAACGGCAAGCATAGGAAACTGGCTGATTAGGTTTAGGCACTGGCGCATCACATTCTGGAATGAGATATCCTCCGCGGCATCGTCATAGGAATAAAGTGTTAGGATGCTTTTGGATAGGGAAATCATCAGGTTTTCTGCAGGCGCTTTCATAATAACATCCCTAAAAAAATTCTGCGGGAGCTGCCTGCGTTCCCCAAGTTCCTCAAAGAATTCTGCCAGATCCTGTTTTCCTGGCAGTTCGCCAAAAAGCAGGAGATAGGCAACTTCCTCAAAACCAAACCGGTCTTCGTCAAGGAATCCCTTGGTAAGTTCTTTTACATTGTAGCCGCGATAGTACAGTTCTCCGGGACAGGGTATCTCCTGCCCGTTTTCCTTGCGTTTTGCATACACTTCGGAAATATTGGTCAGGCCGGCCAGTACGCCTTTCCCATTTAAATCGCGCAGACCGCGCTTAACATCGTAACTTATGTACAGATCCGGATCGATTTTGTCCCGTTCCATACAGATTTGTGAAAGTTTGTTAATTTGAGGGGTGATTTCAAAGATAATGTTTTCTACCATGGGCAGATACCTCCTGTTTTGGTTTAGAATAGAAAAGCACTGCACAGCCAAGACGATAGAGGCCCATGCAATGCTCCGGCACTTATTGTATATCTATCATACTAAAAAAGTCGGTGTGGTGTCAAGCAAAATATGATTTCTTTCGGAAGTTTATGTTTTTTTTATATCCGTAATCTGCCCGGTGCAGAGGTATAATGTATTGCTACAAAAGAAAAATAAGGGGAAAGCCATGGTAAAAAAAGATTAACCCATGTTGCAAATATCTTTGTTTTTTGGTAAAATAAGTCAAGGGAAAGGGGTTTAGGCATCTTTGCCAACAATACCATATTTTTATAAAACAGCATCGGGGAGGGAACCCGTCTGGTGGAAAGGAGATTTTTATGAATTTGGAGATTTTGGAGGGGGAAGAGAAGCGGATGAATTTAATCATGTTTATTTTTTTGTCCGCTATTCCGGTTGTGGCGTTTTTGTATGTCCTGTTTTTTAATGGGGGAACCTGGCGGGATTGTGTAGCGCTCTCAATTACGTTGTGCAGCCTTTTGGTCAAGGCAGTGGAAAAAAGGCTTGGAAAGTACGCAAAATATTTATATATTTCCATTCTTCCGGCAGTCGGGGCGATTGTGATTGTGGTCGGCACTCCGGGGTGTTTCGGTGCGATGGTGGAAGCTTATTTCCTTATATTGTTTTTGGCTGTGCCCTATTACGATTTGTCCGTGATCAAGGTATGCGCTACAGCTACCATAGTGCCGAATGTACTGGCAATGATATTCTTTAGGCAAGCATATCTTGCGATGTATTCCATTCCCATCTGGATTTTTGTATGGATGGTATATATCCTCGCACTTCTTGTATCTATAATGATTGTGATAAGGGCACGCGCTTTGTTCTCTTATGTGGAAACCAAAGAGCATGAGGCGGAAAAGCTGCTTTTAAATATCCGGGGGGCTTTTGAGGGGCTGGAACAGTCGTCTGGAAATATTTACCAGTCCCTGCATGGTTTTGAGGCTGGCACCGCCCAGATCGCCGCATCTACGGAGGAAATTTCAAACCGTGCGGATGCGCAGATCAAACAGGTGGAGGGGAGCATAGATATTTTCAATGACCTGAACAATATGATCGTAAGTTCGGAGAACCGCGTTTCCCAGACTGTGGAAAATATGCAGAGGCTTAAGGATAAGAATGAGGAAGGAATCTTAGCTATAGAAAGGCTTTCCGGTAAATTCAGCGAGAATATTGAATCCACAGAGAAGACGGTGCAGGGGATTACCCTGTTAGCTGAAAAATCCAGTTCCATCGGGGAGATTATTGAGAGTATCGGGCAAATTGCAAAACAGACCAACCTTCTCGCGTTAAACGCTGCGATTGAGGCAGCCAGGGCAGGGGATGCCGGAAGGGGTTTTGCAGTGGTGGCGGAGGAAATCAATGCCCTTTCGAATGAGTCCGCTGCGGCGACCCAGAAAATTGATACTATTTTAAAAGACATTCTTTCCACTGTAACAGGGATTACTGGCCTGATGGATTCCAACCATGTGATTGTGGAGGAATCAAATAAAAAGCTGGAAGATACGGTACAGATTTTTGATAATATCCTGCATTCTTCAGAGGAAGTGATTGCGACCATTGACCTGTTAAAGGAGGAACTTGCAGGGATTGTCAATATCAAGGAAAAATTATTATTTGCGATGAATGAAGTGGAAGAAATTACCAGATTATCAGTGGTGAACACAGCCCAGATCAGCACTTCCACGCAGAACCAGGTGACCGGTGTGCAGGAGATTTTGGACTCGATGGAAAAGATGCAGCAGGGGATTCAACAGCTATCGGATATTGTAAATGCGGGATAGGAAAATATATTGATTCGTTGAAAAAGGCAGCCGTGGCGGGGCTGCCTTTTTTGTTGACAAGCGAAAAAAGGGCAGTGTATAATGAGTATTGAGGACATTAATAGCGAAAAATAATAAAAATTAGTATTTAGAGGGGGATCTGATTATGAATAAAGAGCCGATTATTCACACAGACAGACTGATTTTACGTCCGATTACACTTGATGATGCAGACGCTTGTTTCAGTTGGAATAGCGACGAAAGAGTCACGAAGTATATGTCATATTCTACAATTACTGATATTAGCCAAACTATAGATTGGATAATGTCCACTCTTGTTGACGAAAGTGAGTGGAACTTTGCATTTGTTTTAAAGAAAGAAAATAAAGTTATTGGAACAGGCAGCATAGGTCCTAATTCCAAAATGATAGGTTATTGGGGTATCGGATACAATCTTCATTACGATTATTGGAACAAAGGATATTGCACTGAAGCAATGAAAGCTATAATTGATTTCGCATATAAAAAACTTGGTGTCAAAAAGATATGTGCAAGTCACGCAGTAGATAATCCTCGTTCAGGCAATGTTATGGAAAAGTGCGGACTAAAGTTTGATCATTACGGCGAATATATGAAGCTTGATGGTAGTAAGACTTTTAAGGCTAAGTATTATAAGATGGAATTGGAGTAAAATCGAATTGATATCTGTTGCAAACAAATTTCTAGTTTTCTATGGCTAGGGCGATTCATGATAACAAGATACAACAGTAATTTAATTTTCCAAAAAAAACCAACTAAATTGGTGAGGTGGCGTATGTTTTTTGATACTAAGTTTTATACGACAAATTTAATGAATGGGAATATTGTGGCAGATTTTGAGTGTGGAAAAATAAAACTGCCAAAATTAAGAAATGTAAAGGCGAATTATATAGGAAATATGTGACATACCCCCACTACTTTTTGCTATAAGAAGGAGGATGACACAATCAATAATACCAGAATGTTTTTTATCAAAAGGAGGAAGGATTGCTATGACGATTACAAATTGTAAGGTGAACCATGTAACGAACCCGCTTGGCTATACCATGAAGCGGACGGTGTTTTCATGGACAGTTATGGGGGTATTGGGAAAGGAACAGACGGCAGCAAGGATTATCGTAAAGCAGGGCGGGAAAGTGGTTGCTGATACGGGTTTTGGGCAGTTAGACAGCCTTGGGACAGCGGTGGGCATAATACTTCGCCCACGCACGCGTTATATCTGGACGGTTACGGTACAAACGGATGCAGCAGAAGAAGTGACAAGCAAAGAAAACTGGTTTGAAACGGGAAAAATGGATGAGGCATGGCAGGCAGAATGGATTGGCTGCGGGGACACACCAAAGCGCCATCCGGTATTTTGGAGAAAAATTTCCCTAAAAAGGGATGTTATTTCCGCACGTCTTTATATTTGCGGGCTTGGTTTGTACGAGGCAGCATGGAATGGGGTAAAAATCGGGGAGGAATATCTGGCACCATACTGCAATGATTATAACACATGGGTACAGTACCAAACCTATGATGTGACCCCACAGCTAAAGGAGGGCGGCGTGCTTTCGGTAACGCTTGGGAATGGCTGGTATAACGGGCGGTTTGGGTATAATGAGAAAAACCGGAAACCTTATTACGGTGACGGTTTAAAGCTTCTTGCGGAACTGCGCATCTGCTATGCCGATGGAGAAGAAGAAGTGGTTGGGACGGATGAAAGCTGGGGGCTTTTTTGGTCTGCGGTCACGTTTTCAAATATCTACGACGGGGAGCACCGGGATGATACACTGTTAGAAGACTGTCTGCTAGATCAAGCTGCTGTGTGCATGGAAGCTTCCATTGTTAAACCTCCGAAAGGTGCATTAACAGAGCGCTACAGCACCCCGGTTTCGGTGCGCGAGGAATTGACAGTAAAAAAGATTATCCATACCCCGGCAGGGGAGATTGTGCTTGACTTGGGGCAGAACCTAACAGGGATTTTCCGGCTGAGGGTGGATGTGCCATATGGCCAGGAGGTAAAACTTTCGTTTGGGGAAGTTTTACAAAATGGGAATTTTTACCGGGATAACCTCCGCAGTGCGAAAGCGGAATATATTTATAAGTCTGCGGGAAAGCCAGTTGTGCTCTCACCGAAGTTTACATTCTACGGTTACCGCTATGTGAAAGTGGAAGGGCTATTAGGGATTAAGGCGGAGGATTTTACTGCGCTCGTTTTGTATTCCGACCTGCAAAAACTCGGCACGCTTGTAACAGGAAATGATTTGGTCAACCGCCTGATCTTAAATGTGGAGTGGGGACAGAAGGGTAATTTCCTTGATGTGCCAACGGACTGCCCGCAGAGGGATGAGCGGATGGGCTGGACGGGCGATGCGCAGGTATTTGCGCCAACGGCAAGTTATTTCAGGGATTGCTATGCCTTCTATGCGAAATATCTCCATGATATGGCGCAGGAGCAAAAGGGGCATGAGGGTGAGGTGCCAAATGTCGTGCCATCCTTTGGTACGGGTTTTGGGGATCATTGGGGTTCCTCTGCGGCATGGGGGGATGCGGCGTGCGTGATCCCATGGGTATGCTATGAATTTTCCGGTGATCCGTCGATTCTGCAAGATCAGTATGACAGTATGCGTGGCTGGGTAGAATTTATAAGGAGAGTGGATGGGCAGGATCACGGCTGGCGCAGGCATTTCCATTTTGGGGACTGGCTGGCACTCGATTCGGCGGATCCTGCAAACCTGCATGGCGGAACGGATGTTGGTTATGTTGCGGATGCAATGTATTACCGCAGTGTGCTGTTGCTTGTGAAAGCAGCAAAGGTTTTGGGGAAAACAGAGGATGAAGAAGAATACGGGGAGCTTGCAGGGCGCGTGCTTAACGGAATCCGAAAAGAATATTTTACGGAAACGGGGGCTTTTGCCTTAGCGACACAGACGGGACTTTTGTTAGCTGTAGCACTGGGGCTTTCTACGGATCAAAAACAGGTGGAGGAAGCTTTGATACAGCGCATGGAGGAGGATGGGAAACGCTTAAAAACCGGGTTTGTCGGTACACCGATGCTCTGCCCGACGCTTACAGCCATTGGGCGGGAGGATATCGCGTTTGCCCTTCTGCTTAACGAAGATTATCCTGGATGGCTCTACGAGGTAAAACTTGGGGCGACCACAATCTGGGAACGCTGGAATAGTCTGCTTTCCGATGGTTCGATTTCCGATACGGGGATGAACAGTTTAAACCATTACGCTTACGGTTCGATTGCGGAATGGCTGTGCCGGGATGTGGCAGGCTTATCTGCCGCTGCGCCGGGATTTAGGAAGGCAGTGCTTGCACCGCATACTTGCAGGGAATTAAAAAATGTTGCGTTTACTTACCAGTCCGCAGCGGGGGAATGGAAAGTGAGTTGGGAAATTTTGGAAGAAGCAAAGTGCGATGCAAAGGAAAACAAGGATTTAGCTTCTGGGAAAGCTTCCTGTTACAGGGTATGTTACCGCTTAACGGTACCATTTGGATGTCAGGCGCGTCTTGTTTTGCCGGGGGAAGATGAGCGGGAACTTGCTGCGGGGGAATATGAATTTACATTCTTACAGGAGGAATATGCTGCCAGCCATTAAAAGGGACTTCCCCGCTGCCCTTAGCTGGTACTAACCGATACAATAAAATACAAATCAGCAGGCAATGTTTGAGAACTTGAAATTTTCCAAAAGATCTTGTAAGGTTTTTTATCATTCCCCGTCTTATAGGGTGAAGGAACTTTAAGATCACTTAAGAGGGAGGCATTGCGTTGGAGGATAGTCAGATTATAGAACTCTTTTGGCAAAAAAACACGGATGCCATATCTGAAGCGGCCAGTAAATATGGTGCTTACTGCTTTACGATAGCGGAAAGTATCCTGCATAATGCGGAGGATTCAAAAGAGTGTGTCAATGATACATGGCTTCATGCCTGGAACGCGATACCGCCTCAAAGACCCGATGTACTTCGGATGTTTTTGGCGAAGATCACCCGCAATCTTTCCTTTGACCGTTTCCATGCGCGAAATGCAAAAAAACGGGGCGGAGGTGAGATCACTTTCGTTCTGGACGAGCTTTCCGAATGTCTTAGCAGCGGAGTGGATACGGAAGCCGCATACGAGGCTAAAGAACTAAGGCAGTGCATTCGGCATTTTGTGCGGGCGCTGCCAGAACGGGATAGGAATGTAATGGTACGGCGATACTTCTTTATCGAGTCCGTGGCAGACATTGCGAAACGGTATGGCCTAACGGAAAATAATGTGATGGTTATACTGAGCCGGACGCGCAAAAAACTGAAAGACCATCTTTTGAAGGAGGGATATCTATGAATCAAAATGACTTATTTCAGGCGTTTGGCGATTTGGACGATGATGTTTTGGTGCGCAGTGAGGCACCCGTTGGCCGCCTAAGGGTACCAGGTTATCTAAGATGGGGGGTACTGGCTGCCTGCCTGATCCTGGCTGTGAGCTTGGCTGGGGTAGCTTTTGTTGTCGAAGCCAAGGAATACAGCGAGGCGGCAAAGTTTTTTGTCGATAATGATCTGTCCATGGAGGGGCTGAGCCGATCGGATGTGAAAGCGGTCTACCGGGATATCACCACCCGGAGTTTTAGCTATGTTAAAACGGCAAAGGTATTAGAACGGGCAGTGCCGGGGTGGGAGATTGACCAGAGGGAACCCACCAGGGAAGAGCTGGCCGCACTGTGGGATCAAAACATTTGGAAAAATGAAGAGCCGGAGGCGGGGATCCACTACTTAAGACATTGGCAGGAAAAGTTCGATGCGGTAAGGGGTGTGGTTCTTGATAAGAGTATCCTTTCATGTTACCGGGATGGTGATTTGTTGTGGACAGCACAGTTTGATGGTATTTATGTGAATGGCAGTGTATATACTTCCGCTGAAACAGCGGTATGGGGTTACTATGACAGGCAGCCCTCCCATGCCATAGTGGCTCGGATAGACGGGGCAGGGAATATCCTGTGGCAGCGGCAGATGAACCACGGCTTTGGACATGAGCGCGTGTCCCATGTACTGGATAATGGTGATGGTACCTTTGCAGTGATAAGCCGGGGAGATTTCAAATATTTCTGCCTGAGCCAATACGATGTCAATGGGAATGAGATAAGTTTCCATCAGACCGAGGTGGGAGATCTGGGTATCTGGAACGCTGCCCGGCTTGGGGATGGCTACCTGATCCAGATGGGAAACAGCATAAGCAAAGACTCTGCCCGCCTGGTTAAACTGAACCGGGAAGGGGAGCTTATCAATCATTTTATATATGAAGGTGAGGACTGTGACTACACGATTACCGACATGGCGGAGTTTGGAAATCAGGTGTATCTGTCGGCCTACGCTGTGCCCAAACAGTCGGATGGGGGCGGGCGGCATGAGATTGCTGATATTTTGGACTATCTGTTTGATAACAAGCTGTTTGAAATCTCCAGTGAGAAACTCACTCCCCTAGTGCGGGACAACTACACGGCTGTGCTGCTTTTGTGTGACCAGGAGAAAGGCCAGCCGGAAACCTTCTACTCCGTGAAGGGTTCCCTGGGTGGGAAGCTGGTTGTAAACGATGCAGGAGAACTGGTGTGGGAGGTGGAGAGTGTGGCAGACACCTTTTTCTCACCGGTTACCAGTTCCTTTACCATTGGCGGCAACTGCCAGGTATTCCGTTATACCTTTGATGATACCGGAGTCCTACGGTACCAGGAGGATACGGGGGAAATGGTGCCGTATTACAGATAAGCAATATAAAAGGAGATCTTCCCTCTGTTTTATTATTGGGTGCTTCCCCATGCCATATGAATCGAATGAAGCGATATGATTATATTTCGCTTGCAAACGGTTTCCTGACATGGGGCAGCATTTCTTTTTCACATGCTCCAAATAGGCGGTAGTTTTCCTGTGCTTCCCGTAATGTTAGACCGTGGTTTGCCCCCGACGGAATATCGAGCAGCTCTTCCATTGTCGGTTCCTGGTCGTAATACAATCCGGTAATTGGATATTTGTCAAAATTAAAATATGTATCATCTTCCCAGAAACAGACCGGGCATATATCAAATTCGCCCCTGGTTTCTAGTGTTTTGTATCCACAACATGGACAGCGGTATTTTTCCAACTCTGTATTCTCCAGTCTTCCCGTTCTAACGGGATGAATTTTTATACAAGGTATCATAAATATTTTCTTATGTCAATGTTTTTTAATAATATTGTTATAATTTGGAAATGATAGGCACCTGTCGCATGTCTTAAAGAGTTTCTGCAGTTTCTATTAATATTGATTCTGACCACCTGTGTTCTATAATCAACCGACTATCGAAAATCTGTTGAAAGAAAAATCTGTTTTTTATATAATGACATCACAGAAAGGGGGAAGTAAAGATGCAGGTTGAGATAAAAATTGATGGCTCCTGTACCGAGCCGAAAATAATTATATTCACTGCTGCTATCACAGAAGAAGTATCTTATCTTATGCTAAAGCTCACCGAAAACAATCCACCCATTATTTCCGGCAGCAAAAACGGCAAAGTTGAAGTCCTAGCGCAAGAGGATTTGTTAAAGATTTATGCTGGTAACGGCAAGGTAATTGCCGTTACGGATCACGGGGAATATATTTTGCGGCTCCGGCTTTATGAGGTGGCGGAGAGATTAAATCCATCCCAGTTTGTCCGTATCTCAAATTCAGAAATTATTAACCTGAAAAAAGTTAAAAACT
>CAMWUU010000061.1 GCA_947177515.1 uncultured Lachnospiraceae bacterium | reverse complement strand
ATGTTAAATTGATTGTCCTAACCCATGCACATTTTGACCATGCTGAGAATGCTGCCAAAATATCAGATGTATTAGGGATTCCCATCGGTATGAATGAGAACGATTGTAATTTGATTCAATCAAACAGGAACCAATCGCTATCTGCTGTAAATATTTTGGGAAAAATCGTATTATCGGTATCCCTTAAGGAATTTTCCGTTCGTTCCATGCCAGAATTTATACCCCATGTATTGCTGCATAATGATGATAGCTTATCCGACTACGGAATTAATGCACATATCATTTCTTTGCCGGGACATACGGATGGTTCTATTGGTATTGATGTGGACAATAAGTATTTGATAGTAGGTGATGCATTAATGAATATGTTTTATCCCACGGTTTCCATGCTGTATCATAACAGGGATAATATGTTAGAAAGTGCAAGAAAGATAAGCAGTATCGGCAATAGAATTATATATTTTGGTCATGGAAAACCAGTAACTAATAAGCAGTGGGTAAAATAATTTTTTAGAAAATAACCCATTTGATCGATATTCTAATCATATGGAAGAGGTGGGTTATGGATTTTAAAAAGATAAGACTAGCCATATAAGATAAAGGTGACAGACATGCATGGTGGAGATGGGGAGGAACCCTGGAGAGTGCCAGGATGGAAGGGTTCTGCAGAGTTGGTGTAATACCGTTGTGTAGTGTGAGTCCGTACTTAGAGCAGGGTTTGCACAAAATATACACCAACTCAATGCCAAAAGATACAGGATTATACAGATTTGTATACAGATACAAAAAATAGGCATGGTACAAAGCCCCGTATTAATGCGGGTTTCTGCATCAATTCAGTCCCCGGAACCCCTTCCCGATAATCTCGCTTGAATTTGTAATCATAATGAACGAACCTGGCTGGGTCGCGTGGATGAAATTGCGGAGCTGGATAGCCTGGCTGCGTTTCATAACTGTCAGGATAATGTATTTGTGATGATGCTCATGTACGCCTTCCCCCTCAAATTTTGTGGCGCTGCGCTGAAGTTTGGTCTGGATAAAATCGCAGATCGGCTCCGCGTCATCACAGACAATTGTAAAATATTTACATAAATTCAGGTTTTCAATCACACTGTCGATTACAAGTGATTTTGCAAGCAGGCCGCAAAGGGAAAACAGCCCGGTTTCTATACTGAATGTAAAGCAGGCAGCGATTACAATAATGAGGTCGACAAAAAGAAGCGCTGTGCCAATATGTATGCTCGTATATTTTTTCAGGATCATTGCGATAATATCCGTACCGCCGCCGCTTGAGCCGATATTAAAGAGGATGGCGGAACTGGCGGCTGGGAGGATGATTGCAAAAATCAGTTCAAGAACCGGTTCGCTGGTCAACGGTTTATCCATCGGGAAAAAATGTTCCAGGGCGCTTAGGATAACGGAGATTATCACGCTTGCATAAACCGTGCGCGCCGCAAAGCTTTTGCCCAGGAAAAAAAGGCCAAGCACGAGCAGGAGCATGTTAATAATGAAGTTGAGGGTGCTGGCAGAAAGCGGCAGGTTTGGGGCAAGTACTACAGCGATACCTGTTACGCCGCCAAAGGAGAAATTGTTTGGGAACTTGAACACATAGACACCGATATCAAGGATAAGTGCGGCGAGAGTGATCATTGCGTAGTCCATAAAGACTGCTTTTTTTGACTGTGGTTCTGTTTCCATAATTGGGAAAGCCTCCATCCATTCAGTATTCTTAGGGTTGGTTAAAACCCAAAATAAGGGCTTGCATGCAAAACACACAAGCCCAGCCAGCATCAGGAAGGATACCGGCTCTTCGCCTATTATTATATAGGAGAATAGAAAAAAATCAATAGGTTTTTCCCATTTTGTAAAGAATTTATTATGATGGATCAGAAAGAAATATAGGAGGAGCCTTTTTGGGGGGCATATCTTACAAAGAAAAGGATGATTTTCACAAAAGAAACATAATCTCATCATGATTCCTTCATAATCTGCTGATATGATAAAGACATAAAAGATAAAGCAATGGCTTAAGGGGCATAATGGACAGAAAACGAAATATTTTATGGAATCAGGAGGATAAGCGTATGTATGATGAGAACGGATTTGTAGAACAGGTGAACGGTGAGGTTTATACGGAGTGTAAGGTAATGGAATTAAAAGATCACAAAAAGAAAAAGGGCGGGAAGCGTTTTGCGAAATGGACTGCCGGCATTCTGTGTGCCGCCATGCTGGTGGGCGGCGGCTATATGGCAGGAAGTGCGTCAGGCACGGGTGTGGGGCGCACACAGGGAATTGCGGAAACCGGCGGGCAGGCCGCTGGGGCGGGGCTTTCGGGCAATCCTGGAAATGGTGGGGATGCACAGGCGGAAACAGTCAATAACCTGATTACGGCAGCGGGTGTAAACAATTCAGGCAAGACGCTCTATACCCCAGCACAGATTGCCGAAAAATGCCGTTCTTCCGTGGTGGCAATCACTGCGAAATCGAAGCAGGAAGTCTATAGTATGTTTGGTCAGACAAGGGAGTATGAGAGCGAGGGTGCGGGTTCCGGCATTATTGTGGCGAAAACCGAAGAAGAGCTGATTATTGCGACAAACAATCATGTGGTGGAAAATGCGAGTGAACTTACCGTATGTTTTAATGACAGCGAGGAGCAGATTTATTCCGGTTATATCAAGGGAACGGATCCGTCGAATGACCTGGCTGTGGTTGGTGTCAAGATCAGCGATGTTCCGCAGAAGGTACTGGATTCCCTGGTAGTCGCAGTGCTTGGAAATTCAGATGAGTGTGTGATGGGCGAGCAGGTTGTAGCAATCGGCAATGCACTGGGTTATGGGCAGTCCTTAACTTCCGGTTATATCAGTGCGCTGGATCGTGTGGTAACTGTTGATAATGTGACCTATACGCTGATCCAGACGGATGCAGCCATCAACCCTGGCAACAGTGGCGGTGCCCTGTTTAATATGTACGGCGAAGTGATTGGGATTAACTCCGTGAAATTTACTTCCGAGAAAGTGGAGGGTATGGGCTTTGCCATCCCGATTAGCAAGGCACTCCCTATTTTGAATAACCTTGCCTTAAGGAATCCAAGGGATCTGGTTGAGGAAGAAGACCGCGGCTATCTCGGTATTTCCGGTGAGGATGTGGGCACAAGCATGTCGAGCGGTTACAATATGCCGGTTGGTCTGTATATCACCAGGGTGGTTGAGGACTCCGCGGCAGAAAAGGCGGGGGTGAAGACCGGCGATATCTTAACCGCATTTGACAAGATGGCCGTTTCCGGTATGTCACAGTTAAAAAATTATCTGCAATATTATAAGAAGGGCGAGAAGGTTGAGATTACTGTAAAGCGCTTACACGATGGAAACTATGAGGAAATCAACCTTACCATTACACTCGGCGAAAGACCGGACGAAGAAGAATCGTTACAGAATCTGCCAAAACAATCCGTGGAAGAAGGAAATGGGTATAACGGGGATTTCGGTTTTGACTGGGATGATTTCTTTGGAGGATTTTGGAGGTAGGATAACCAGAAGAAAAGAAATGTGGCTTAATTGGTGTAAACAGAAAACGGAAATAAAGTCCTAACGGACTTTATTTCCGTTTCTCTTTTTTTGTGCCTATAGGGGGAGAAATACTGCCTTTCGCCCACGGTATACCGTATAATAGGAAAAACCAAGGGAGAAAAGAAGATCCCTTGCCCGTAAAAAGTCGTATGCCATATGGTTAGGCGTGTGTGCGTCGGAACCGATGGTGATAATTTCCCCATGTAGTTCGCGGTAGAGTTTTAGTATCTGTGTGCGCGGATGTGCAAATGGAAGTCCATATTTGTATCCGGAGGTATTTAGCTCAATTCCCCGGCCGGAGGCAATCAACTTTTTTAGAATTTCTGCGATCAGTTCCTTGTAATCGGAAAAACAATAATCCTTCCCGCAAATTCTGTCCCTGGTATCGGATGGGACAAAAGCGGAAGCCGGTTGGGTGGCGGATGGGGAGGCATTTGCAGAGGATTCCTTAGGCAGGTATCGCACAAGATAATCCAGATGCCCATAGATCTGGAACATATCATATGTTCCAATATTTTCCAGTATCGATTCAAAGTAAACGCGCATCCCAGCCTTTTTGCTGTGCGTTTCCCAGTATTCGGGATAGTACGGATCTAAATCGTTAAGAACATGGGTGGAACCGATAACAAAATCAAAAGGGTAATCCGCGCAAAGCTTGCGGTAATATTCTGCGCAAGCTTCCCTTGTTCCGGGTTCATTGCGCAGTCCCAGTTCGATCCCAATCAGGAGTTCAAGGCGGTCTTTATAGATTTCTTTAAGGGCTGTCAGTTCCGTGAAATATATGTCTGGGTCGAAAACAAAACTGGTTGGTGCATATTTTTTTGGGTAGAGATAGTCCATATGGTCGGTGATGCAGAGCATTTTTAAGCCAAGGGCAACGGCTTGGTCTGCCATAGCCTTTGGGGGTGCCTTCGAATCATCGGAGAAGGCGGTATGGGTGTGATAATCGGCAATAATCAAAGGTTGTCCCCCTTTCTTATATGGGTTTAATCCGAAACCAGTGTAAGTGATTTGATGTTAGGGGAGGCGATAAGCGAATAGTTGGTATAGTAAACCACAAAGCCCGGTTTCGCCCCGTTCGGCTTCTTTACATTGCGTTTCTCCAGATAATCGATCTCAACTTTATCCGCCTCCCGCCCTTTTGAGTAGTATGCTGCAAGCTGCCCAGCCTCCTCAAAGACGCGGTCTGGAAGTTCGGTACCCTTTGAGCGCACAATAACATGGGAACCCGGCATTCCTTTCGCATGGAACCACCAGTCATTGCCAGTGGCGAACTGGAAGGTCAGTTCATCATTCTGGTAGTTGTTTTTCCCAACATAGATATCATAGCCATCCGAGGAGAGATAGTGGAAGGGTTTACTGGTAATTTTTACCTTTTTAGGAGCTTTCTTTCCGGCTTTTACCTGTCCATAATGGCGTTTGATATAGCCATAATCCATCATTTCTTCCTTGAGCTGTGCCAGGTCTTCCTCGCTTTCGGCAATATCGAGCGCTGTCCGGATGGAATCGAGATGGTTTAATTCTTCCCTTGTTTCCTCGCACAAGCGGGAGAGGGCGGAATGGGTACGCTTTAATTTAGCATATTTGTCAAAGTACTGTTTTGCGTTGTCAATGGCGGACAAATCCGGGTCAAGCGGGATGGTAAGATCCTCGTTTGTGTAATAATTCAGGATGGCCGCGGATTTTTGACCCGGTTTTACGCTGTAGCCGTAGGTGGTCAGCAGTTCGCCGTAAATACGGTATTTTTCTCTTTTTTCCGTATCCTTAAGCTGTTTTCTCTGCAGGTCGTATTTTTTGCTGTCGCGTTCTATGGCGTTTGCA
Source organism: uncultured Lachnospiraceae bacterium (assembly GCA_947177515.1). GTDB lineage: Bacteria > Bacillota > Clostridia > Lachnospirales > Lachnospiraceae > RGIG4057. Next base: position 6,785 of record CAMWUU010000061.1, on the reverse strand, counting down.
ACCACGCGCCGCAGGTCGGCAGATTTCTGGCGGATGCGGGTGAATTTATTGCGCGCGGCATAGTAGTCTTCCAAAAGCAGCGAGATGGAGGTATACTCTTTTACCGTTGCGTTAAAAAAATCGCTGTAGCAGGTGAGCGGGAGCGAAGAAAACTCGGTCGGCAGACCGTCCTGGTAGATAATATTTGGTGCGAAATCCCCCGTTTTTACCCGCTCCATAAGGCTGTTCAGGCAGGAAAAAAGGTGGAGCACATATTCTTCCGGCAAAGATGGAAGGGGCTGGTTGCCATCAAGTCCTGCCTTATGGCAGAGTTCGTTGGCAAAAACCGGGCTGATGCCAACGAGTCCCTGGTAGAGTGCCTTTGCTGCGGGGAGTGGCTTTACAGCAATATGGGCAAGAAAGTCCTGCGCGCTGATAGTAAGCGGATCATATTTTTCCTGCGTCTTAGGGATAAAATATTCCCTTCCTGGGAGCACTTCCCTTACGGAACTGACTGCGCCGGAAATATGTTTGATACTGTCAATAATCTGTTTTTTGTCGTCGCAGAGAATAATATTGCTGTGCTTGCCCATAATCTCAACAATAAGATGTTTAACACATAAGTCGCCAAGCTCGTCTAAGTGTTCGACTGCAATATCTAAGATGCGCTCAAGACCGGGCTGTGTGATGGAAAGGATGCGCGCGCTGTTAAAGTGTTTGCGCAGCAGCATACAAAAATTCGGGGCGGTCATCGGATTTGGTTTTGTCGCCTGCGTTAAGTAGATTAAGGGCAGGGAGGCTGAGGCTGAGATAAAAAGTTTGTAGGTGTCATAGTTTTTCACAGTCAGGATCAGTTCGTCCTTTTCGGGCTGGCTGACCTTTATGATCCGCCCGCCGGTTAATTTCTGTGCGAGTTCCTGCGCGATATTTGAAATTACAATGCCGTCAAATGCCATAAAAATACCTCTTTTCTATAATCTCTTGCGATATTATAACATGGAATCCAAAAATTTAGAATCCTTTTATTTGACATTATTGCGGGGAAAACTTATAATGGATGCTGGTAGTGCATGGTGGAACTGGAAAAAAGTATCCGTTCCGGACGAAAAAATATGGGGGAAGGGTTCGGGATTAAGATTTCTGACCGGGAAGTTTTGTGCTGCGCCAAAACTTGGGCCATGGGCTGCTCCGAAAAATAGTCGCAGTATGGGAGGCTAAACATGAAATTTATTTATAAACTGGAACGAAAGTTTGGCAGGTATTCGATCCGAAACCTTTCGTTTGTTTTGATCTGTTGTTATGCCATCGGTTATGTGTTGCAGCTAGTTGGTTCGCAGATCCTTTCACTATTTACCTTAAATCCTTATTTGATCCTGCACGGCCAGGTATGGCGGCTTGTTACCTGGATTTTGGTTCCGCCGGATGCATTCGGTTTCTTTACTTTGCTCATGCTCTATTTTTATTATGCCATAGGTACAATGCTTGAGCGCACCTGGGGGACATTCCGCTATAATTTTTATATTTTCGGCGGTATGCTTTTTACAATTCTTGGGAGCTTTGCGGTTATGGGCTACGCTTACCTTGATAAAGATTACAGCCTGATGATAAAGTTGTACGGGGCGGAAAACTTTTTTACAAATGGGATGATGGCGGGGATGTGGTTCCGCCTGTTTTCTACTTATTATGTTAATATGTCGATATACCTGGCGTTTGCGGCAACCTTCCCGGAACAGGTGATTTATCTGATGTATGTGCTGCCGATTAAGGTTAAGTATCTTGGTATTATGTATGCCGTGATGGTGGTGTACGAGTTTATCAAATATGATACGGTGGGACGAATTATTATCGGGGCATCACTTTTAAATTTTGTTGTGTTCTTTCTGCTTACGCGTAATTACAAGCGCATTTCGCCGCAGGAGATTAACCGCAAGCAGAAGTTTAAGCGCGCGGTGCGCCAGGGCGAAAGAGGCGATAATGTGTCGTCGTTTCGGGGGAAGAATGTGGTTACAAGACATCGCTGCGCCGTATGCGGGAAGACGGAGCTAGATGATGATTCGCTCGAATTCCGTTTCTGTTCGAAATGTGACGGGAACTACGAATATTGCTCCGAACATCTGTATTCGCATCTGCATGTGCGTGCAAAGGACGCGGATGGGACAGGCAGGGATGTATAATTTTGCTGGGAGAGGGTTTTGCGTATGGGGGCGTTGTGGATACAGGGGATCTGGGGACTTTTTTCGCGCAGAAAGCTTTTTTTTGCCCTGACGGGAATTTTCGTTGGGTTCAGCATGTTTTTCTTTTTGCGCGGGGTAAGAGGACAAACGGACGCTTCAGAGCGTGTTGCGATTGGGATTGTGAACCGGGATAATTCGATTTATTCAAGGATGCTGCTTTCCTTCTATGAGGAGAACGGGCTGTTTACTTCCTATGTTTCCGTCTATATCGGAGAACAGGAGGAAGTACAGTCCTGGTTTGAGGAGGGAAAACTTGATATGTACTTAGTTATCCCGGAGGAATTTGCGGACAGTATGACATACCTTCGCCACCTTCCGGTACAGGCAGTGATTTCCACTAAGAAGCCGGCGGTTGAGATTATGCTGAAAAACCTCCTTAAGGCTTACGAAAAATATATTTCCTCCGTGGAATTGCACTGTGTGGCGCTCTACCGGGTTATGTTGCTTTCCGGTATGTCAAAAGAGCAGGCGGATGAGATGAATGACCGGGTTTCAGTGCAGTTAATCCTCAAAGCGCTATCCAAAAGTGATTTTTTTGAGTGGTATATATTGGAAAATTATGGGAATATCGAATTAGCTTCCTTTTATTTGCACGAGGCCGCCCTTTTATTGGCTACCTTCTTAGCGCTCCTTGCAGGGGTTGGTTTTTTGCAGGGGCACCGCGCGGGCATATATGCGCGTCTTGTTACAATGGGGATTTCGGGTTTGCACATCCTGTGGCAGAAGGAATTTTTTTTCGGGAGCCTGCTTGCGGTGGGGATTGTCCTTTTTGCTGTAATTCTTAATATTGCCGGTATATCCTGTCCATGGCAGGTGTTTTGTCTTCTTTTCCTGTACGCGTGCCTGATGGGTGCGCTAATGTTGTTTGTTGCGGCAGCGCTGCGGGAAATAAAAAATTATCTGCTTGCATCGAACATGCTTCTTTTACTTGGCACAGTCCTTGGCGGGGGGCTGATCCCATTTATGTACCTTCCTGCCGGGATGCGCACTATAGCGCGTTTTTTACCGAATTACAACTTTTTGTGCCTGATTTTTGATGCCAGGGCGGGGAATCTTCCTGCAAGGGAACTTTTCCTTGTGGGAGTGGTCTGTATGGGTTGCGCCGTGATGTTGCTTTTTCTGGCAGGGAGCCTGTATGGAAGGGGGGAGGGAAGAAGCCATGGAAATACTTAGAAAAACCCTTGCTCAGGCAAGGCTGTGCCTTAAGCTTTTTGTTAGGGATCGGATAACCGTGTCCGTACTTATCTTATCCATGCTTACCTTTTTGTTATGTATGTCGGATTTTAGCCGGGGAGCGGACGAGCTTTCTTCCATCCCGATCGGGTTAATTGACGGGGATAGGAGCACGCAGTCAGAAGAACTTGTGGACAGGGTTGGCGGGAATGAGGCTTTATCAGTGAAAAGCGGAACATATCAGGAGCTTCTTTCGCTTTTGGAAAACGGGGATATCCGCTGTATCCTTGAAATAAAAGAAGGCTATGGGCAGGCAGTGTCTGCGGGCGAATACCGTGCCCTAGTCAATGTCTACCATGAGGAGGGGGATAATGTTGCCACCCTTATAACGGATATTGTGGCGGGGGAGATGATGTATGATATCTGCCAGGCACATGCCTATTTAGCCTACGGGAAACTTGCACCGGGGGAAAAAGAAAAATTTAGCAGGCAGGAGTATGAGGCATATGCGGCATCCCTGCTTGGCAATGAGGATTTTGATTTTGCCTTTGAGTTTCGTTTTTTGGATGGAAAGGGCGGGGAGCGGAGGGAAGGGCTGAAAAACAGTCTGTTTTACCGTCAGGCGGTGGCTGCTGTGGCCGCGGTGCTCCTTACACTTGTGATGATGGCTCCACTCTCCTGCATATGCCTGGAAGGGGAGTGCGGTGTCCGCAAAAGAAAGCGCCTATCCGGGATGGGGGGAGTGTGTGAGGCATTTGGCAGCCTGCTTGCCTGCGCGCTGCTTGCCTTCCTTCCCTCGGCAGTTTTCGCGTTTTGTGTCGCGTCGGGGGTGGGGAACTTTAAAAAATTTTTTCCCATCTTCTGGACAAGCGCGTTTTTTTCGGTTATTATGGCATTAATCTATTATATATTAGCGAAGGCGGCAAGGGGATTGTTTGTATACCAGGTCGCCGGTACATTTGTCCTAGCAGTATCCGGGATATGCGGATTTTTATCGGTGGTGGACGGGGTTTTGTTCCCAAAGTTCCCCGGATGGTTTTCCTTAATACCGAACTGCGCGTACCTGCGTTGTTTTACGTGGATTCTATAGGAAATTTCCGATCACCATTCCGGCAAGGTGCACGATTTTTGCAGGGAACTTTAAGTGGCACAAAAGATTTCTGATTGTGTAGGGAAGGTTAAGAGAAATGCCTTGGGGCAGAAAGGTTATGGTAGTGGATATGGGCAATGGAAAAAAAGCACATGGGATAAGGAAGAAGGAGAATTTTGAGCGGGAGCTTTCGACATTTTTCAGGGAGGCGGCTTCAGTGAACCATGTTTTTGCAGGGACAAGTTTCCTAATGCAGTTTTTCAGTTTTTATGAGGGCATGGCGGACGGGGAGCGGAGCTTATGTGGGGAAACGCTTTCCATCTGGCGGGAAATCTGCCGCATCGCAAAGGATAATTTCCTTGGGGAGTTTGATGCAGACCTGAGGGAAAAATCCGTTTTGACCCTGTCGGGGCTAAGGGGGACGGTAACTAGAAAAATGGAGGTACTTACGGCGTACACCGACCGTTTTTCCCTGTATGAGTATATCTTAAACCGTGTGGAACCGCGCTTTGAAGAGGAGATTATCCTGCCTGAGGACGATGAGGCGGCAAGGGAAATTTTGCGCTATATTTTTATGGAAAAAGATAATCTGCTGGTTAATACCAGGATACAGCAGATGCTCTCCCAGTTGCCGGTGCGTATGGGTCGTGGGAAATTTGAGGATCTGGTACGCGGCGGCTTTGAAAATTATAATGGCATGGATACGGGTGCGGTGGACGACTTTGTATACCGGATTTTGTCGGTGGCGGGGCTTTATGAACCGGAAGGGATGGGGGAATATTTCCCTGAATTCACACACTCTCTCGGAATCCTGAAAGAAACGGATTTAAAGCAGGTGCAAAAGGAGGAATATAAAGAAGCGCAGGAGTTGTTTACGCGGACGGCAGAAGCTGTGCGGGTGCTGACGGATGACTATTACAGCCTGATGGAGCTGATCAATTTGCTGTTTGCATGGTTGCTGAATTACCCTTATGCCGATAAGGATGCAGTGGGGGAAACACAGGAACTTACACCGCTGCTTAAAGAACTTTGCGAAAAGGGACTTGCTAAAAGGGAAGCGGAGAAATTTGCGGCGGTTTCCGGGGAATGTGCCGCATTGCTTCAAAAGACCGAAGGTGTTTTGGAGGAGTTTACCCCAAAACTGCAAAAAGCCCAGGCTGCCCTCTCAAAATTTACTGGAAAAGAGCAGGAGAGTGTACAAGCGATGATGTTGGGACAGGAATATGCCTGTCTGAAAACCAGCGTGCTTTTGGTCGGGGGGAGTCTTTTTGCTGACCTAAGCGAGGGGGGAGAGCCAAAGACAGCGGATCGTTCCTATCTGAAACAGGCAGCAGATTCCCTGATGGAAAAACTTCTTGCAGCATTTTCGGCGCAGCCGGCCATAATGAACCGTGCGATGATTGCGGCGGTATTAGGGGAACTGCCAGTCTTTTTTGGCAGCCAGAACGAGGTGATGGATTATGTTAGGACAAGTCTGGCTGGGTGCCACGAAAAGGCGGAGAAAGCGGCGGGGATCCGGCTTATGAGAAAGCTGATGGAGGAGTAGATGCTGACGTTTCGCGAAAACCTGTTTGTTGGGGAATCCCTAAAGGGGAAAGGTGAAAAGCTGATCCCGCGCATTAAAAAGGGAAAGAGGCTTGGCAAAGGTGTGACGATGATTACTTATGCCGCCAATGGGAGGGATTTGTTTGACCTGATCCCCGCGAAAGAAATGAAGTACCCTGTGCGGCAGAAACAGGAACTGTATGTGCTTGGTCTTGCGGGAAGCCGCGAGGAAGCCCTGGCTCTTGTGCAGGAGATGGTTATGGAAGTATACCGGCAGACGGGGGATTTTGACGTGAGGGGATATTTTGGTTGGCAATAGGTTTTGCAGGCAAAAAGGAGGGGAGCCGTGGTTTTTTTCAGTATTCTCGGGACAATCTTTAAAATAATCGGGATTTTGCTGCTCGGCATCCTGTTATTGTTGCTTTTTGTCCTGGTTTTGCTGTTGTTTGTTCCCCTGCGGTACCGCGCGCAGTTTGCGCGTGGGAAGGAGGGCATAAGGGTGCATGCGGAGGTGAACTATTTGTTTCATTTCATCCATGCGCCCGTGGATTTTTGTGACGGCAGGCTGAAGATAAAATTTAAGGTATTTGGCCTGACACTGTATCCGAAAGGAAAGCAGAGGGAAAAAAAGAAGGACGAAGAGGAGAGTGAAGAGAAACGGGAAGAGGATCTTGCGGATCAGGTTAAGAACCAGGATTCGGGAATGTCGGAGGAAGACATAGGAGAAACGCAAGAAAAAGAAGAGTGTGCTGGACAGGAAAAAA
>CAMWUU010000060.1 GCA_947177515.1 uncultured Lachnospiraceae bacterium | reverse complement strand
GATTTGGATTATGCAGATTTAGTCCAGTATATCAGCGACAAACAAAGGAATGCGAAAATTTTAATGCTTGGCTGTTTTTGGAATGCTCCAGTAGTTGATCAGGCAAAGAAATATGCGTGTGAGGAAAGTGGTTCCGCCGCTTTATTTATTGATTTAAGTGTTTTGCAGACACAGGAGTATCAGTCTAGTCTAGGAAATGTGGTAATAGGTGAAGATGGATTGGAGCATGTCATAGAACATTCAGGAGTGGCTTTGCACCCCGGAGATCAGGGAATGTATGCGATTGCAAAGAAAATATATGAGAATATATTATTGTTAGAAGACGCATCATGGAATATGGAATAAGTACTGTTATTTTAATATACTTATTTTAAATATAATATGGCGATGATGATTCTATATGGGGAGAAAATAATTATGAATACTAAAAAACCGCTGGTAAGCATTTGTATACCTACTTATAATAGAGCCGCTTATCTTAAAAAATCTTTTGATTCTCTTATCGCCCAGGAACGCTTCGGAGAGATCGAAGTAGTGATATCGGATAATGCTTCGGATGATGGAACAAAAGAGTTATGTGAAAAATACTGTAAAAAATATAAGAATATAAAATATTTTAGAAGTGAAAAGATATTTATGGCACTAAATCAAGTGATGGTGATGCAAAAAGCGGAAGGTACTCTGCGAAAATTATGTAATGATACCATTCTATATAAGCCGGGTGCAGTTAAATACATGCTGGAAATGGCAGAAAGATACCAGGATGAAAAACCTTTACTCTATTTTGAAAATGGAATAAAGAAACCAAAAGCGAGAAAGAAATCAATAAGAGCGGATGTGTGGGAAAAAACAGAGTTTGATGATTTGGATAGTTTTATGTACCGGGTTAGCTACGAAATGACCTGGCTTGGTGTAATTGCCTGGTGGGAAGAAGATTGCGAAAACTTAGACTTTTGCTATAAGTATATGGATTCTTATTTACCGTATGTTCCTTATATATTACATCTGTTTGAAAAGAGGAAATACGCAGTAGTTTTGGAAAAGAATATTATGGATGTTCAGACAGTTTATCCAAAGAACTTATCCTACGGATTACACAAGGTTTTTTATACGAATTTTCTTGCCTTTTTTAAAGACTATGTTCGCGCCGGAAAGTTGAATAGTAAGACATATGAGTACATAAGAGAAGAACTGCTATGCAGATTTTTTGTACTATGGATTGTCCAATTTAAGAGATTTCCAGGAAACTATAAGACTTCCGGTGAGAACTTGAAGGCGTTAGTAGAAGCAGAGTATTGCAGGGATAAATATTTTGGATATTATAAAAGATTATACTTTATTGAAATGGTAAAATCATATCTGCGTCCGGTGTTTCATTTGCTGTGGGATAGAAAGGGAAGATAGGGATGGAATGGGAAATAAAGAAAATGTAAATAAGAACACAATATACAATGTTGTAAAGAATATGTTTAGTATTTTGTTCCCGCTGATTACATTCCCCTATATCTCCCGGATTTTAGGGGCGGATCGACTTGGGCAGATTAATTTTAGTATTTCATTTACCGGATATTTTGGATTGGCTGCTTCACTGGGTGTAACAACATATGCAATTAGGGAATGTGGGAAGGTGCGTGAAGATAAAGAAGAATTGAGCCGAATAGCAAGTCAGATATACTCTATAAATATTGTGTCTATGTTAATTGCTTATCTGGCATTGATTGCTGTTCTGATATTTGCAGGTTCAATTGATTCTTATAGAGGATTGATTATAGTATACAGTTTAAATATATTGTTTACAACAATTGGGACGGACTGGTTAAATTCAGCAATGGGAGATTTTAAATTTATTACTTTGCGGACGGTACTAGTTCAGATGGTTTCACTTATTTTGATGCTGACTTTTGTGCGTACTTCAGGGGACTATATGGCTTATGCATGGGTTAATGTAATAGCCCAAAGTGGTGCCAATATAATGAATATATTTTATCGTAAAAGATATTGTAAAGTGAATTTTACATTTCGGGCAAATATAAAAAAACATCTGCCCCCGATTTTGCTGCTATTTTCCATGCTCTTATCCCAAACAGTTTTTGTAAACACTGATGTTACGATACTTGGTCTGACACGTGGTGATTTTGAGGTGGGGTTGTATAGTACTTCAACTAAGATATATAATTTTACTAATACTGTGGTCGCATCCATTGCATGGGTGGTAATGCCCCAACTGTCTGGACTGTTTTCTAAAAAAGCATATCCAGAAATTAATAAACTTCTAAAATATTCTTTGAATTTTATAATTATACTCGGTCTTCCGTGTCTTGTGGGAATGAATATAATTGCAGAAGAACTGATAGAAGTCATTGCTGGGAAGGAATATTTGGGAGCAGCGATGTCATTGCGGATTTTGTCATTCTCACTATTTTTTTCTTTTGTGGCAGGATTTTTTGGAAATATTATTATGCTTCCTTCTGGACGTGAAAAAATCATGTTGTTTGGAAGTGTAGTTAGCGCTGTTGTTAATTTGGTTTTGAATCTAATTTTCATTCCGATTTATGGATTGAATGCCGCTGCTGTAACAACAGCAGTTGCGAATTTCCTAGTGGGTATCATACTGTTTCCAGCAATTGAGAAGGAAATTAAGATTAACGGTTTGTGGGCAATGCTGCGGGCACCTGTTTGTGGGGGCATATGTATATGCATTTTAATGATTGTTGCAAAATTATTTATAAATAGCGCCTATCTGATTACAGTAATATCAGTTGGGTGCGGTTCAGTGGTTTACGCGGGGGTTCTTTTGCTAATGAAGGATGATTTTTTTCTGGGTTATGTAAGACCATTCAGCAATAGGATTCGGGAAAAAATAAGGAGGAGAGTTAATTGATGAAGGTGGTTCTTTTAGCGGGTGGATTTGGTACACGCATTAGTGAAGAAAGTCATTTAAGACCAAAGCCAATGATTGAGATTGGTGGGAAGCCAATTCTCTGGCATATTATGAAACAGTATTCTTATTATGGATATAACGAATTTATAATTTGCTGCGGTTATAAACAGCATATTATAAAAGAATGGTTTGCAAATTATTATCTGCACAATAGTAATGTTACATTTGATTTTACGAAGGAGAATCATATGGAAGTACATACCAATGCAGCGGAACCTTGGAAAGTAACACTGATAGATACTGGACTGAATACTATGACGGGTGGGCGGATCAAGAGAATTCAGCCATATGTGGGGGAAGAGCCATTTATGTTGACGTATGGGGATGCGGTTTCCGATGTAAATATCAAAGACTTAGTTGCTTTTCATCAAAGACATGGGAAAATCGCCACTATGACTGCGGTTAATGTAGGACAGCAATTTGGGGTATTGGAAATAGGAAAAAATGGAAGGATTGAAAAATTCCGGGAAAAGAATGCTGTTGATGGAGGTGTTATCAATGCCGGTTTTATGGTAATGAATCAGGAAATCTTCCGCTATATAGAAGGGGATTCAACTGTTTTTGAAAAAAAACCGATAGAGTGTGTTGCAGCGGATGGAGAGCTGATGGCATATCAGCATACAGGTTTTTGGAAGTGCATGGATACCCAGCGGGATAAGCAGCAACTGGAGGAAATGATAGCGGCGGGAAATGCGCCATGGATGTTATGGGAAAAATAAACAGGGTGTTAATAAATGTTATTATTTAGAAAAACGGGGAGAAAAAATGGATAGTTGGAAGGATGGTCTTTTAGAGTTTTACAGGGGGAAAAGAGTACTTATTACTGGTCATACAGGTTTTAAAGGAACTTGGTTGACGAGAATTTTGTTAAACGCAGGGGCGATTGTGACAGGTTATGCTATGGATGTGCCTACAACCCCAGCACTGTTTGATATGGTGGATATTACAGGTCATCCTAATTTTACGCATGTTATTGGTGATATCAGAAATTTTGAAAAATTTGAATGTGTGTTTGACACAGCGATGCCGGAAATTGTATTTCATTTGGCTGCACAGCCAATTGTGCGGGACAGTTATCGAAAGCCAAGGGAAACATATGAAATAAATATGATGGGAACGGTTAATGTACTTGAAGCCATTAGGACAACGATGGATGGGGAAGGAAAACCGGTAGTTAAGAGTTTTTTGAATGTAACCACGGACAAGGTATATCAAAACAACGAATGGATATGGGGATATCGTGAAAATGAGCCTTTGGATGGGTTTGATCCATACTCTAATTCAAAATCCTGTTCGGAGCTTGTTACCCATTCCTATAGTTCTTCTTTTTTTTATGACAGGACGGTGCGGATTTCTACTGCCCGTGCGGGTAATGTGATTGGAGGTGGGGATTTTGCGAATGACCGGATTATACCGGATGCGGTCAGGGCAATGAAGAAAGCATATGAAGAATCTTTAAAAGTCGGCAAGGTATTTCTGCGGAACCCACATTCTATACGACCATATCAGCATGTTTTGGAACCACTTTCTGTTTACCTTCTGATTGCAAAGAAACAGTATGAAGAAGTAAGATATGCGGGATATTATAATGTTGGACCAAGTGAAAATGATTGTATTACAACAGGGGAACTTATGTCACTTTTCTGCAATGAATGGAACAGGGAAGAGGAAAAGAAGAGTTTCTTGATGGGTCAGGGAGTGCATTCATATCCAAAAGCTATGTGGGAAAGCAACATGCAAGCGGATGCGTTACATGAAGCAAATTATCTGAAATTAGATTGCAGTAAGATAAAAAGTGTTTTTGGCTGGCAGCCATGCTGGGATATTGGGGAAGCGATTAAAAAAGTAGTTCGGTTCTCCAAGTTATGGATAATAACTCCCCATATGCTGTCCGATGAGATGGATCAGGAGATCGGGGAGTTCTTTTGCTGTTAATTTTCTAAAGAATTAAGGAAAGGATTTATAATGAAAGGAATTATATTAGCTGGAGGGTCTGGTACCAGGCTATATCCTTTGACTAAAGTTACAAGTAAACAACTTTTACCAGTCTATGACAAGCCGATGATCTATTATCCGCTTTCTGTTTTGATGATGGCAGGAATAAGAGATATCTTGATTATTTCTACTCCCCAGGATACGCCGCGTTTTCGTGAACTGTTTGGAAGCGGAAAACAGTTTGGAATTGAACTTTCTTATGCGATACAACAATCTCCGGATGGTATTGCACAGGCATTCCTTATAGGGGAGGATTTTATAGGGGAGAGCACATGTGCAATGGTTCTTGGAGATAATATTTTTACAGGACAAGGGTTACAAAGACGTTTGAAGATGGCAGTTGAAAATGCGAAAACGGGGAAAGGTGCTACAATTTTTGGATATTATGTGGATGATCCGCAGCGTTTTGGAATTGTTGAATTTGATGGGGGCGGGAAGGTTGTTTCGATTGAAGAAAAGCCGATCCAACCGAAAAGTAATTATTGTGTAACCGGATTGTATTTCTACGATAATAATGTGGTGGAATACGCAAAGAAACTTACATATTCGTCAAGAGGAGAATTGGAGATTACGGATTTAAATCGAGTTTATCTTGAAAACGGGAATTTAAATGTGGAACTTTTAGGCCAGGGATTTACATGGCTTGATACAGGAACGCAGGAGAGTCTTGTTGATGCAACGAATTTTGTTCGGACAATCGAAACCCATCAGCATCGGAAGATAGCATGTCTTGAAGAAATTGCCTATCGGAATGGTTGGATATCAGAAAAAGATGTCCTTAAAATGTATGAGATATTAAAACAGAATGAATATGGAAGGTATCTAAGGGATGTCCTTGATGGAAAATATATTGATGCATTATTTTAATACAAAGAAAATGCTATTTTAGGAAAACGACAGGGATATTACAGAAAGATTAATAATGGAGGAAAACAAGATAAATGAAATTTTTGGTAACGGGAGCTTGTGGACAGCTTGGATATGAGGTGGTGGAGGAAGTATTAAAAAGAGGGTATGAGGTGATAGCAACAGATACAAGGACAGTATATAAAGGATTAAACGAAAGAGAAGGATTTTCGTATGTACAGCTTGATATCACTAATAAAGAGAAAGTTTTGGAAATGTTTGCTGAATCGAAACCCAAAGCAGTAATCCATTGCGCTGCCTGGACAGCAGTTGATCTGGCGGAAGAGGAGAGCCGGATGGAGGAAGTATGGAAGGTTAATGTAGATGGTACTAAGAATATTGCAGCGGCATGTAAAATGATTGATTGTAAAATGGTTTATATATCCACTGATTATGTATTTAATGGGCGGGGAACCGTACCGTGGCAGCCGGATTGTAAAGATTATGATCCATTAAATATTTATGGAAGAACAAAATTGGAAGGGGAGAAGGTAGTAAGCCAATTATTAAAGAAGTATTTTATTATCCGTACCGCATGGGTATTTGGGTTACATGGAAATAATTTTGTAAGTACTATGATTTCAGCCGGAAAACAGCATAACGAAGTGAGAGTGGTTTCGGATCAGGTGGGAACGCCAACTTATGCACCTGATCTTGCAAGGCTTTTGATTGATATGTGTGAAACAGAGAAATATGGATATTATCATGCAACTAATGAAGGAGGGTATGTTTCCTGGTATGAGTTTTGCTGTGAGTTTTATCGACAGTATGGCTTAACTGCTAAAGTAGTTCCCATAAGTACTGCGGAATACGGATTATCAAAGGCGAAAAGACCACAGAACAGCCGTCTTGAGAAACGGAAATTACAAGAAAATGGATTCAGGCCGTTGCCTATATGGCAGGATGCGGTTGAAAGGTACTTAAAAGAAGCAGGGCTATAAATTATTATGGAGGGAAAGAAATAGATGGCAAATTGGAAAGATGAAACCGAAGCCCGCACACAAATCAAAGCTTTGGTGGCGGACTATTATCATGATTACAAGGAAAAGAAACAGGAATTTCAGCCGGGAGATCGAATCAGTTATGCATCCAGGGTATTTGATGAGAAAGAGATGCAGGCATTGACAGATGCAATGCTGGATTTCTGGCTGACTGCCGGGTATTTCTGTGAAAGATTTGAGCAGGAGTTTGCAGAGTGGATGGGAGTGAAATATGCCCATCTGGTAAATAGTGGTTCCTCTGCAAATTTATTGGCTTTTACGGTTTTGACAGCACCTGAACTTGGTGAGCGACAGATAAAACGGGGGGATGAGGTGATTACAGTTGCCTGTGGGTTTCCTACAACGATTGCACCAATCCTTCAATATGGAGCAGTTCCGGTTTTCGTGGATATGACGGTTCCACAATATAATATTGATGTTGTGAAGATGGAGGCTGCGTTGTCTGGGAAAACAAAGGCAGTGATGATTGCCCACACTTTGGGAAACCCTTTTGATCTTGCAGCGGTCAAAGCTTTTTGTGATCGGAATAATTTATGGTTGATTGAAGATAATTGTGATGCTCTTGGTTCAAAGTATAGCCTGAATGGAAAAACGAAATATACTGGAACCTGGGGGGATATTGGAACGAGTAGTTTTTACCCTCCACATCATATGACAATGGGAGAAGGTGGGTGTGTCTACACGGATAATCCACTTTTAAATAAACTGATTCTTTCGTACCGGGACTGGGGACGCGACTGCATCTGTCAGTCAGGTCATGACAATCTTTGTGGACATCGTTTTGATGGACAGTTTGGGAAATTGCCAGAGGGATACGACCATAAGTATGTTTATAGTCATCTGGGATATAATCTGAAGGCGACAGAGATGCAGGCAGCGATTGGCTGTGAACAGTTGAAAAAGTTTCCGTCTTTTATAAAGCGCAGAAAAGAAAACTGGGACAGGCTATACCAGGCATTAAGAGCGCAACAGGATAAATTGATTTTGCCGGAGCCGGAAAAAAATAGTGAACCTTCCTGGTTTGGCTTTTTAATTACAGTAAGACCAGAAAGTGGTTTTTCAAGAAACAAGATTACGCGTTTTCTGGAGGAGCATAATATTCAGACAAGATTATTATTCAGTGGGAATATTGTAAAACATCCTTGCTTTGATTCCATACGGGGAACAAATGCATACCGTGTGGCGGGAACGCTTGAAACAACGGAACTTATTATGAACCATACTTTTTGGGTTGGTGTGTATCCGGGAATGACGGATAGGATGATTGATTATATGGCGGAAATGATAAAAGAGGCAATGCTGTAAAAGAAGTTTTGGTATTTGTGATAGGATTAATACAGTAGATTAATATGGGGACAGTTAAAAGATTGGGTAAGGTTTTAGTATGAGGGCTATGGAAAAAGCCTGATTGGAAGAGAGGATAGTTGAATGCAAATCTTGTTGACCGGTGCAACTGGTTTTGTCGGAAGCCATTTACTTCGTGGGCTTTTAGAAAACGGACATACCATATGTATTGTTAAGAGGAGTTTTTCGAATCCCTTTAGAATCCGGACGTTATTAGGGGATTGTAATGTGTATAATCTGGATGAGGTAAGGATTGAAGAAGTCTATGAAAAGCAGCCAATTGATTGTGTTGTTCATTGTGCTACGCATTATGTGAGGGATAATCGGGAATATGAGAAAAATATTGATTCAAATCTTCTATTTCCTCTTAAATTATTGGGCGTAGGAAAAGATTTTGGAATACGATATTTTATTAATACAGCTACCTTCTTTGAAAACCAGTTTATGTCCGAAGAAGATTTGAATCAGCCATTATACTCTTATAGTTATTTGTTGTCAAAAGCGCAGTTTCGTCAGTGGGGGCATATGTTTGCATCTGAGTATGGAATACAATTTATTAATATGAAGCTCGAGCATGTGTATGGGGAATTAGACAATGAGGAAAAGTTTATTCCCTATATTGTAAGGCAATGTAAGGAGCATGTACCTTCCATAAATTTAAGCGCGGGGACACAGAGAAGGGATTTTATTCATGTATCCGATGTGGTAAGTGCGTATCAAATGGTAATATCGTATCTGGAGAAACAGGGAGGAACCGGGTATCAGTCCTATAATGTTGGGACGGGTAAGGAACGGAGTTTAAAGGAATTTGTGGAGTTAGTTCATAGAGCTGTACATAGTACAACCAGACTTAATTGGGGGGTACTTCCTATGGGAAAAGGGGAACTTATGCAGTCGAGGGCGGATAATTCCGGATTAATAAAACTTGGATGGGAACCGAAAGTGGTAACAGATTATGAAATAGAACAAAAGTTCGGGGGGGGGTATATAAGTCCTATCATATAGGGGTTATGAAACATCGCCTAGAAAGGCGGTGTGCATAAATGCGTATTATGGTATTGGGGGCAAATGGGTATCTTGGAAAGAAAATTATCAGTTTTTTAACAGAGCTTCATTGTGTGACAGCGGTTTACAGGAAAGTGCCAGAAAGGATAGAGAATATAAAAGTAATTGGGGCAGATCTAAATAGTATTCAGAAAACTTTGCAGGAAGAATCTTTTGACTGGATTATAAACTGTGTTGCGGTTTACGAACATGCGGATACACGAATTAATGAAATTACGGAGGCAAATATAATTTTTTCGTTACGTGTATTGAATTGTGCTGTAGAATGTGGAGTGAAAAAATTTTTAACCATTGATACGGGTTTGCCAAAAGAGTTAAATCTTTATAGTTTTACGAAGAAACAATTTGCAGAGTTTGGAAGGTTTTATGCGAAGAAATATGAAATTACATTTCTCAATATATTGTTGGAAATGTTTTATGGGGAAGATGAGCCGGAGGGGAGATTTTTATCGGGTTCCTGCAGAAAAATGGTGAGGGGAGAGGATTTAAATTTGACGGCGGGAACACAAAAACGCGATGTTATTTATATTGATGATGTTTGTAAAGCAATTCTTTTGTTAGTTCATTCCAGTTTATCGGGATTTTGGAATATCCCGCTTGGATGCGGGCAGGCCATTGAAATAAGGAAGATTATTGAGTACATGCATATGTTGACACAAACAGCATCCATATTGCATTTCGGAAATATTCCCTTGCGGGAAAAGGAACCGGATTGTGTTGCAGATATTACATTATTGAGAAGTATTGGGTTTGAACCGCATTATACATGGAGAGAAGGGATAGAGCATTTGTGTAAAAAGATAATGGAAGATAATAATAATTCCATGCTTATACCTGTGCATTCTGCAGAGGAACCTTCGGTACTCCATTAATAATGGGTTTAAAAGTGTTTTTAAAAATTTATCCACAATAAAAATAGAGAAAGGATAGTAAAATGAACGGTGGGAAAAAAGTGGTTTTGGGGGCTGGAATTGCGGGATTGGGAGTGTACTGTAAGGATCCGGAGGCTGAACTTTATGAAGCGGCAGAATCGGCTGGAGGGATTTGCGGAAGTTTTTTTATTGGGGATTTTTGTTTTGACCATGCGGTGCATTTGTCATTTTCCAAAGATCCCATCGTTCGGGAAATCTTTGACCGAACTCCGCAACATATTCATACCCCTTTGCCATGTAGCTGGTTTCATGAAAAGTGGCTAAGCCATCCGGCACAAAATAATCTCTATCCGCTTTCCCCGCTGGAAAAAACGGAAGCAATTAAAGGATTTATCTGTAGAAGAGGGAGGGAAAAATCCGAGAATTTTGCTCAGTGGCTTGCGGATGGATATGGGAAATATCTTTATGATACCCTGTTCAAACCTTATAATGAAAAGTACTGGTGTGTAGACTTGGAAAAAATGGGGATAGAATGGATTGGGAACAGGATTTACCAGCCTACATTGGATGAAGTTTTGATTGGGACATATACAGATAAAACACCAAATACATATTATGCAAAAAAGATGTATTATCCTATCGGGGGGGGTATTTTGAGTACTTAAAACAAATTACTGAAAATGCTGTGGATGCGGGGAAGCTTTATTTTCATAAAAGGGCGGTTCGAATTAAGACAGCAGAGAGGACTGTTTATTTTTCGGATGGTACAAAGATTATATATGATGAATTATATTCTTCCATCCCTTTGCCAGAGATGGTTGGGATGATGGAAGAGGTTCCCAAAAAAATAAAAGATAAAGCAAGGAGGTTGGAGCATACGGGGGTTGCACTTGTTTCCATTGGATTGCGTGCTTGTAAACAGGAAAAATTGTGGTTTTATATTTATGATACGGATATTATGGCAGCGCGTGCATATATGCCTTCGGTAAAATCGTCGGGAAATGTGCCAGTGGGCTGTGCATCAATTCAGTTTGAGATTTATTTTAATGCTACAAATTCAGAAGCACCGGAAGAAAAAATTGCAGTAGAGAATTGTCTTTATGCTTTAGAAAAACTGGGGATTGCGGGAGTTGCCGATGTTTTGTTTACAGATTTTAGGGTTATGCCATATGGAAACGTGATTTGTTTAAGGCAGACAGAGAAAGATTTACCAGAAATAATTTCCTGGCTTTTGGGAGCTAAAGTTACACCGATCGGAAGGTTTGGGAAATGGGAATATTTATGGAGTGATCAAGCATTTATGTCTGGATATAGAGCGATTAGAAATGGGAATATATTGATGCCATACCGCAGGTAAGTTTGCAATATACACAGGTATAAAGATGGGAACGGACGAAAAAAATGACAGAAGGAAAAGAAAGGAATATTATGCAGAATTTTGAGTTTGTAAAGTTGGATTTGGATGGAGCCTATCGGATTACAAATTATAATATGGGAGATGAGCGGGGAGGGTTTACAAAAACTTTTGAAAAAGAGTTTTTTTTAGAACATGGATTATCATTTACAGTGGATGAGATATTTGGCTCCGTTTCAGCAAAAAATGTTATCCGTGGTTTGCATTTTCAACTTCGTTGTCCACAGGCGAAATTAGTGACTGTCCTTCGTGGAAGGGTTTGGGATGTCATTGTAGATTTGCGACCCGGGAGTAAAGATTTTGGAAAGTGGATTAGTATAGAATTAAGTGATAAAAACCATTTTGCTTTATATGTTCCGAAGGGATTTGCTCATGGTTTTGCAGCTTTGGAAGATGATACCTTTATGTTATATCAATGTGAAGGAGCTTATGATAAAGAAACGGATACGGGTATACGGTTTGATGATTTGGAACTGGATATAAAATGGCCGGTTAATGAAGAAGTTGCCATCCATTCAAAGAGGGATATGGAATTAATGAGTTTAAAAGAGTATAGGGTAAACCCAATGAAGGTATTTTGATAAAAAATAGAAGGGTATTATTGAACGGATATCGAATTTGTAAACGGAGTGAAAATAAATAT
>CAMWUU010000059.1 GCA_947177515.1 uncultured Lachnospiraceae bacterium | reverse complement strand
TCTGAAGAACCCATCTGCCCCCTCCAATTTACACCGAGAAAATATGTACCAGCCTTTAACGTAACTTTATAGACTTCAGACCATTCGCCCGCCTTTGCAAGTTTTAATTCGGACACACCTGCTGCCTTTAAGGTAATGTTTGTCCCTTTCGCGTCATATACCCGCATGGAACCTTCCGTATAGTTCTCGGCTATATTGCCCTGAACCGCAAGGACAGTATCATTCTCCAATGTAAATTTCGTGTAGCGGGCGGCATATCTTTCGTTGATATTAATCTCACAGTTCTTGCCGACTGTCAGGAGGATTGGGTTGTCTGTCGATTTTCCATCCACACCCTTGCCAAACCCCCACGAAGTCACTGCAAAGGATATGGTAAGCACCTGGTCAGTGCTTAAGCGGTTCGGTGTACAGGTAAATGCAACATAGTAAGTTCCCGCATCCACCGCGTCAAGCTCTGTCACTCTTTTTGAACAAAGCTTGTCAGCATACACACCCTGAAGCGCCCAGCTCAGGCTGGTATTCGTTCCGCCCTCCACCTGGCTTGTAATCTCAACCCTGCTTGTTTCCTCCAATGTAAAAGTAAAATAACAATTCTTGTTTTTGACCTCCTCCACCTGAAACGAAGCTTCACCCGGCAGAAGTTCCACCGGTTTACCCGTATCATAGGACAGTTTCCCATACTGCCCTTCCTCCTGTGCCAAAAGAACCGATACATTCCCCTGTAACCCTGCAAAAAGAATCAACGCAGACAGAATCAACGCAGCCAATTTGAAAAACCCCAATCTTTTTCTCATCCTACACGCCCCTTTCTCTTGAATGCCCCTTAGTTCCCAAATCTCTTTATGGCAATATGCACCTGCCCTTATATATCATTATACAGGAAAAATGAGAATTTGTAAACACGGTTTATCATTTGAGTTTCCCCATTTTTTCCACCCTAATCAGCCGCATTATCGTCCTGCCTGCGCAATTTTTCCATAGTTTCCCACATTACCCCAAGCAGCCGGAAATCCTTTGTGTCCTGCGAAAGTTCCCAAAATCCTGCCCCAGCCAGGCCATACCGCCCGACTAGACCACATTTTTGCCGGATGGAACGCTCATCCTCATAACTGATAAATTTCCCGTCCCCATCCAGATAAGGTGACCTGGCTGTTTCATCCCATCCTGCCGTATATGCGGGATTGTCAAGATATTTCTCAAACACTGTGCGGCAATCCACATAGGTTTCCTCTGTACTGTTTTTGTCAATTACTTTACCCGGTCCTAGATTCCCCGCCTCAAGAACTGGCATCACATATCCATAAAACGGCAGTCCTAGTACCAGGCGATTTGCCGCAAGCCCACCATTTAAATATGTCTTTACAATGGCATTAAGGGAATACATTCCATCACCCGGCACATCCAGAAAAGCCCCATACTCCGCCTCCTGCTCTCCCGGTGCGTACATAGGCGCGTTAAAACCCGCCATATCATTCCAGGGACCGTAAAGATTGTAACCCATAATAAATACATAGTCAAGATATGACCCTACCGCATCATAATCAATCCCGCGCAAAGTTCCCACATCCGCCGCCCCGGCCAGTGAAAGGCTGTAATGCTTCCCAGTCTTCTCCCCAAGTACATTAAGATGGTAGCGCAGGCATTGGATCAGCCGTGTAAAACCTGCCGTTTCCTGCTCTGTCTGTGGGAACTCCCAATCTAGGTCAATACCGTCAAAATCATATTCCTGCAAAAAATCAATACACCCTTTGGTAAAGACCACAATCCCCTCATCCTGCGCGCACATTGGGGCAAAATACCGATCCCCGCCCGCACCGCCCACGGACAGCACCAGTT
Source organism: uncultured Lachnospiraceae bacterium (assembly GCA_947177515.1). Classification (GTDB taxonomy): domain Bacteria; phylum Bacillota; class Clostridia; order Lachnospirales; family Lachnospiraceae; genus RGIG4057. Next base: position 10,357 of record CAMWUU010000059.1, on the reverse strand, counting down.
TTAGCTTTGGATTTTGGCTCCGCAGTCTGGCAAGCGCGCGCAGATTGTCCTTATGTGCCTCGATATCGTCTGAAAACGGCGCATATTTTTCCGTTGTTTCTGCAAAGGCATAATGAATATGGGTAAGTTTGGATGCATCAATTTCATCCACTTGCAGTTTCCCACTGTCATACTGCGCCCATGACGGATAGTATGCAATCACGTACTCGCCCGCCCGTTTTGCAAAAAATTCCTCCGCCACTGGCATTACCTGCCCAGGCTCCGGCATATAAATATCCATTTCTTCCCTTTCTTTTCCATTTTCTTCCTTACCCTCCTCCTGCATACTCTCCTTCCTGTTCCCCGCAATCTCTTCTGCTTTCTGCACATTCTCAATATTCCCGGGTCCCGTAATGCTCTCCATCGCTTCCTCCTGCCCCATCATGCGGGCAGCAGCCTTCTCTCCAAACATGTATCCTTGCTGTTGCGCAGTGGCACTTTCCTTCCTAGATGGTATGCCCAAATCCCCGTTTCCTCTGTCCCCACAGGAAACGGGGCAGGAAAATAACACTGCTAATAAAACTGCCTTTTTTATCACTCCTCGCCCCATACTTTTCTCCCTTTCCTCAATAGTGATACTTCTTTTTCAGCCCTGCTAGAAATGCGACTGTCACAAGTGCCGACAAGATTTCTGCCGCCACCACGGACATCCAAATCCCGTCCAGTTGTAAGAAAACAGGGAAGATCAATACTGCCGCCACCTGAAATACAAGCGTCCGCAAAAACGAAATCAACGCCGAAACCAGCCCATTATTCAGTGCCGTGAAAAATGCCGATCCGTAAATATTGATGCCCGCAAGCAAAAACATAAAAGAACAAATGCGGAATGCCCTGCAGGTCATTTCCAAAAGCCCCTGATCATAGCCCACAAAAACCTTTGAAAGTGGCAGGGCAAGGATCTGTGCAAGCGCGAACATCACAGCGGAAAACGCTAAGATGACCACCGTGCTTTTCCTTCTCAAACTTTTTAGTTCCGCATGGTTTTCCGCCCCGTAATGATAACTGACAATTGGCGCGCTGCCAATACCAATACCGATAAAAATTGCGAGGAAAACAAAGTTGACATACATCAGCACCCCATATGCTGCCACACCATCCTCCCCCGCAAATTTCATAAGCTGGGCATTGTAGAGCATACTTACTAAGGACATGGAAAGATTCGACATCATTTCCGAAGCACCGTTAGTACACGCCCGCAGCAGCACCCTTCCCTCAACAAGGCTTTTAACCAAACGTAGGCTGCTCTTATTCGGACGCAGGAAATAAAAGAACGGGATTAAGCCGCCAAGCATCTGGCTTGCAGCAGTTGCAAGTGCTGCCCCGGCAATCCCCCATTTAAAAACAGCAACAAAAAGTGCATCTAATACCATGTTCGCGATTCCAGCAACCACCGTGACCAATAGCCCGAGCTGCGGCTTCTCTGCCGCCACAAAAAAACTCTGGAATTCGTTTTGAAGGATAAACGCTGTTAGCGCAAGCAGGATGATCCGCCCATAAAGGACGCAGTCCTCTATCATTTCCCCGGTAGCGCCTAGTAAAACCGCAACCGGTCGCAAGAATACAATTCCCACCACGCAAAACAGGATGCCAAGGGCGATGGATGCAAAGATAAGCTGCGAAAAAATCTGCTGTGCTTTCTCTTTTTTGCCTTCCCCCATCGTTTTTGATACAAGCGCACTTCCGCCCGTCCCAAACATAAAGCCGATCGTTCCCAAAATCATCAGGAACGGCATAATCAGGTTGACTGCCGCAAACTGCGTTTTCCCCGCGTAGTTCGATACAAAGAATCCATCCACCACACCGTAAATCGATGTGAACACCATCATCACAATGGATGGCAGTGTAAACTGCAAAAGCTTGCGGTACGAAAAATGTTCTGATAATTGTATATTCATACTGATATCCCCCTGCCCAAGGAAACGGATATATCAATAACAGTTCTTCCCATGATTTTGTAAAAAATTCGGGAAATACATTCCAAATCCGCTCCATTCCTATTATTATTTCTTTTTCCCCTCAAATCCTTAAAAAAACTACCATCTTTCAAAGTTCTTTCACCCTCTCTTTTAAATCATTCAGATATTTTGACAGCAGGCGCAGATACTCCTCCCGCTCCTTACTTTCCCAGCTATCAAAAATCGCATTTTCAATCTCGATCACCTTCTGTGCAGTTTGCTTTATTAGCGCCCTTCCATCCTCCGTTAAGCACACCAGCTTATCCCTTCCATTTTTCGCCTCCAGGGAAACGATCCCTTCCTTCACCAGCTTTTTTACTGCTGAATGGATGGTCTTGCGACTGCTCCCCGACAATCTTGCCACATCGCACAGCAGGCAGCGGTCACCCGCCACGCACAATGTATACAAAATTTTCATTGCGCCATCCGAAACCCCAAGCCGGACACCCGCATCGTGATAGACCTCGTCAATCTCACTCAACAAATAATTTAGCCGTTCCATATCCCTGCTAAAATAACCGCCCATCTCTTCCTCCTCTCAATCAGCGCACCAACCATCCCTCCCATTACAAAACTGTCTGAAATCAGACAATTGAATTATAGTCCGATTTCAGACATATGTCAACCCCGTATTTCCTTAAGATTTTCCAATAATTTTCTTTATTTTTTTGCATTTTTCTAAAATCTTTCTTGTATCCTCCCTTATTTTCCTGTATGATATTAACATATCCTATTTTCTTTAGCCCGACAGTCCATACACTGTTTTGGCTAGAATGTACAGGCTTATGCATTTTACATATTACATAATCTATAAGTTTGCCCACGGACTTCGATGACCGGACATTAACAGGAGGTTTTGCCTATGAATCCAAAACTAAAAGAAAAAATCCTTGAATCGCTCTCGGCAGTGCTTCCGATCACCGGGATCGTCCTGCTTTTAAGTATCTTTCTGGTTCCGCTTGGCACTGGAGCCATTGTTATGTTTTTTGTTGGTGCACTCCTTTTGATTGTCGGGATGGGAATGTTCCAGCTTGGTGCGGAGATGGCGATGAGTCCGCTCGGTGAAGGGATTGGCGTACAGATCTCCAAATCAAAGCGCCTGTTTTTCGTTGCCCTTATCAGCCTCTTGATGGGGGTACTGATCACAATGGCAGAACCCGACCTCCAAGTGCTCTCCGACCAGGTGCCCGCCATACCGAACGCTACCCTGATCTTTACTGTCGCGCTTGGCGTGGGGATTTTTCTGGCACTTGCCGTACTGCGTATTATTTTAAAGATCAACCTTGCCTTTCTTTTGATGGGATTGTACTTGGTTCTGATTATCCTGTCCTTTTTTGTACCAAAAGATTTCCTTGCCGTCGCCTTTGACTCCGGCGGCGTAACCACAGGACCCATCACGGTTCCGTTCATTATGGCGATGGGTGTCGGCCTGTCCTCCGTGCGCGCAGATAAAGATGCGGCAAATGACAGCTTCGGTCTGGTAGCACTCTCTAGTATCGGCCCGATCCTCTCCGTCCTGCTGCTCGGCTGCTTTTTTAACCCACAGGATGCCGCCTACCAAAAAACGGCAGTTCCTAGTGTCGCCACAATGCAGGATGTAATGCGCGCCTTTGCGGCGCAGCTCCCGCGCTATGCAAAGGAAGTACTGATCTCCATCGTCCCGATTGCCGCGATGTTTTTGGTTTTCCAGCTTGTCAGCCGACGCTACCAGCACCGACAGAAACTGCGTATCGTTGTGGGCTTTGGCTATACTTACGCAGGTCTGGTGCTTTTTCTGTGCGGCGTGAATGTTGGCTTTGCCCCGGTCGGAAGCCTGATTGGCCACGACCTTTCCGGCACAAACCAAAAATGGCTGCTTGTCCCAATCGGTATGCTGATCGGATACTATATCGTAAAAGCTGAGCCTGCCATCCAGATCTTAAACCGCCAGGTACAGTCCGTTACCAACGGCATGGTTTCCGCAAAAGCGATGAACCACTGCCTTTCCATTGGCGTATCGGTTTCCGTGGGGCTTTCGATGCTGCGGGTACTAACGGGGATTTCCATTGCATGGATCGTTATTCCAGGATATATCTTGGCTCTTGCGATGTCAAAATTCGTCCCAAAGATCTTCGTTGGTATCGCTTTTGACTCCGGCGGTGTAGCGAGTGGTCCGATGACCTCCACCTTCCTGCTGCCGCTGTGCATCGGCGCATGCGAAATGCTTGAAGGCAATATTATGACGGATGCGTTCGGGGTGGTTGCCTTAGTTGCCCTGACTCCTCTGATCGCCGTACAGATCATGGGTCTGCAATACCGGATCAAACTCGCAAAGCGTCAGAAGTATCTGTCACCGGAATACCTGCTGCCAGAGGACAGCGACGAGATTATCGAGATCGAGGGCTAAACTATTTTGATGCCGCAAACACGGCGCAACAAGAAGGAATAGAAAATTCTGATTGCTATGCCCGCAAAATCGGGCAGGGGGGTATAAACATGGTAGCAACAAAGGAACAAAATTTCTCATTTCGCATTTTAATACTGATCACAAACCCGAAGCTTGCCAAAAAGGCTGCCAAACTCTTTGCAGAGGGCGCGATCCCGATGCACTATAACCTGAACGCGATGGGGACGGCCTCCAGCGAGATGATGGATATTTTGGGGCTTGGGAGCATTGACAAACATCTTTTAGTCAGCATCCTGCCAAAGCCTTTTGCCGACGAAATGCTGCGCAAATTGCGCAAGGCACTAAAGATCGGGACACCGGACAGCGGGATCGCATTTACGATGCCGATCTCCGGTGCAAATAATTACATTGTGCGGATGTTAAAACAGAGTGGTGGGGAAACGGCAAAGTCCACAGAAAGAAAGGAAGAAACGGCAATGGCAGAATTAAAACATGTAATGATCGCTTCCATCGTAAACCAGGGCTACAGCGAGGAGGTTATGAACGCGGCAAGGGCGGCCGGGGCAGCGGGTGGCTCCATCCTCCACAGCAGGCATGTCGGGAATGAAAAGGCAATGGCATTCTGGGGCTTAAGCGTACAGGAGGAAAAAGAAATCATCCTGATTCTCGCAAACGTGGAAAACAAGCTTGCCATAATGCAGGCCATCAGCGATGCCTGCGGGATACGCAGCGATGCGAAAGGAATCGTTGTATCCCTGCCGATCGATACCGTGATCGGGTTAAATGACGATGAGATTTAAAACAGTCGTATCCCCCTTATAAAATATCACTTTGGGGCGAACTTCCAAAATATTTCACATACGCGCGGTAAAACGCCGAATAGTCCCCAAAACCACAGCTTTGCGCTGCACTTAGCGCCTTAGCCCCGGCACGCATTTTCTCCCGCGCCGCGCTAAGGCGCTTTGCAGTAATATATTCCCAGGGCGCTGCCCCGGTTGCCTGTTTAAAAAGCTTCCCAAACTGGGAAACACTTAGCAAAAACTGTTCTGCAAGAGCTGGCACGGAAAGTTCGTCATACAAATGCGCATTTACATATGCTACCATCTGTTCAGCAAGGCTTTCTGGCGGCTTGTATTCTGCTGCTTTGCGGCGCATATAAACTTCAAACAGGCTTTCGAGCAGAAAAAACAGGTACGATGATATACGGACTTTTCTCCCATAATCATCAAGACCATCTTCAAACAAAGCACGAAAAATCCCCGCAGGCTGCAAAATAGGAAACTCGGACGGCATATATAGATTCCCCCTGCCCGCTGGACGGTCAAAAAATGGCTTAAGCAGGCGGTGTTTTGGATCAATTCCATCCACCGCGGAAACGGAAAAATTTATAACAAAACGCTCATAGCGGCTGCCATCTAGGATCCTTGTCCTGTGCGATTCCAACGGACTCATAATCATCAAACTTCCCGGTTCTAAAGGATAGCGTGCTCCCTCAACAAGGTATTCCGCCCTCCCTGCCAAAAAATAAAAAATCTCACAGCGCTCATGGATATGCATAAAAAAGTATTTATCTTCCGGGTGTTCATCCACCGCATGACGCACAAAAAGATCACCCATTTCATATTCTTTCAAAAAATTCATCTTTCCTCCCGTTCCTCCTCCAAATCTAAGTCCCCCACAAAAAACCACAGCCTTAAAAATCCCAAAGCATCAAGCCATCCCCATTCCCGCTTCCCCATCCCGATTAAACTATAGCACCTTATAACCGAATTTGCAATATTAAACTCCCAAATTAACAATTGTAATGCAAATTCATTTATATTATACTGGAAACAAGATCGGATACCAACCATCTTACCATTTTACTTCCCAACAAGGAGAAAACAATATGGAGTTTCAACTTTCCGCCTTTGCCGATGAGGCAGGCAGCAGATTATCAGAGCAGATCTCTGCAATGAAGGATAACCGGATCCCATACCTTGAGATCCGCGGTGTAGACGGCTGTAACATTGCCGACCTGCCAAAAGAAAAAGCCAGGGAAATCCGCAGGCAGCTTGATGCAGAAGGCCTTTCGGTCTGGTCACTCGGCTCCCCCTACGGCAAGATTAAGATCACGGAGGATTTCGCGCCGCATCTGGAACAATTTAAGCGCGGCTTGGAGCTTGCGGATATCCTTGGCACCGGACATATCCGCATATTCAGTTTCTACATCCCCGCTAAAGAGGCATCCTTATACCGGGATAAAGTGATGGAGCATCTTTCGGCATTTTGTAATGCGGCGGCTGGCAGCGGCATCCTGCTCTGCCATGAAAATGAAAAGGGGATCTATGGGGATACTGCATCACGCTGCGCCGAAATCCACCAGGAATTCCCAAGCATCAAGGCAGTCTTTGACCCTGCTAATTTTATCCAGTGTGGGCAGGATACCAAAGCGGCATGGGAGCTGCTCTTTCCGTATGTGGAATATATGCATGTTAAAGACGCGCTTTCGGATGGCTGTGTTGTCCCTGCGGGAAAAGGCATCGGAAACCTTCCATTCCTTCTGGCAAATTACAAAGGGGAAGTTTTAACCGTCGAACCGCATCTATCCATATTCCCGGGCTTTGAAGGGCTTGAAGGGGAGCAGTCAGGCCAGAACAGGAAATACATTTACCCATCTGGACGCGCGGCATTTGACGCGGCTGTTGCAGCATTACGGGAATGTATAAAATCATCCTATCATTACCACATAAACTAAAAAAGAGGTGCATATTTATGGAAAATCTACGGCTTGGAATTATTGGTATGGGGAATATGGGAAGCGGCCATCTTCAAAATATTTTGGATGGGCATTGCCCAAATATTACCGTAACGGCGTTTGCTGACATCAACCCGGACAAGCTTGTCCGCGCGGCGAAAAAGCTCCCTTCTGCGGTATGCTTTGAAAATGTGGGCGCAATGCTTGAGAGTGGTTTAGTGGACGCTGCCTTAGTTGCTGTCCCGCACTACGACCACCCATCCTGCGCCATGGAATGTTTTAAGCGCGGCATCCATTGTATCATCGAAAAACCCGCAGGCGTTTATGTAAGACAGGTCCGCGAAATGAACGAGGCAGCCAAAAAGTCCGGCGTTGTCTTCGCTGTCATGTTCAATCAGCGCACAAACCCGCTTTTTATCCGGGCAAGGGAAATCGTGCAGGGCGGTTTGCTAGGCGCACCAAAACGCTTCGTCTGGATTGTCACGAACTGGTACCGCACCCAGTCCTACTATGATTCCGGCGACTGGCGCGCGACCTGGGGCGGCGAGGGCGGCGGCGTGCTGTTAAACCAGGCACCACACAACCTCGACCTCTGGCAATGGATCTTTGGCATGCCGGAAAAAATCCACGCATTCTGCAGTTTCGGCAAATATCACAAGATTGATGTGGAAGACGATGTCACAATCTACGGAGAGTACGCAAACGGCGCAACGGCGGTCTTTATCTCCACGACGGGCGAAGCACCTGGCACAAACCGCCTCGAGATCTCCGGTGATCTCGGAAAACTGGTTTTGGAAGATGGCAAACTGAAATGGTGGAAACTTGATACGCCGGAACGCGAATTCTGCTTTACAAGAAAGGAAGGCTTTTACGAGGCACCAACCACTTATGAGGAATATTCCGCCCCTGCACCAAACGGGCATGCCATCGTCCTAGAGCGCTTCGCGGATGCTATTTTACATGGCGGAAAACTGGTTGCAGGGGGCGATGAGGGCATCCACTCACTCTCTATATCAAACGCCGCCTACCTTTCGGCATGGACAAATCAATGGGTAAAACTTCCAGGCGATGAAGCCCTGTTTGAGAAATATTTAAATGAACTTTGCGCAAAAGAAAAAGGTAAAAAAAAATAAGTCCCGAAAACTTTGATCATCTAAACGCCTTAAAGGCGCGGTGGCAGGTGCGTTGGTAGGGTAAGGCAAACATATATCTAAATGATAAGCAGAGGGAAAAAGGCAGTCTTTTTAGCTGCCATATCCCCTCTGCTTATCGACTTCACAAATATCATACAATCATGGCAATTCATCCAAATGGTCTTTTAAATATTCGATAAACCTCCTACTTGCAATCGATAAACTTTCCTCCTCCTTTTACCCGGTCGCAAGGGATCTGTAAATTGGCGGTTCTGTTTGGTGCAATGAAATATGATAATTTGTGCGATGCAATACCAATTCCGCTAAAATACTGACACCAAACCCCGCTTCCACCATTGTCATATCGGTCGGGCGCAAAGCGGCCGCTGCACCCGACCCGCAGGAAAAAGCCAACGCTTTCTGGAAATCATCCGTCCCATCCCACTTTCATGCTTTCCCCGCAAAAGATTACAAAAAGGGACTGACACAGGCTTGGTTGGTAATTCTGTTCCCATAATTCACACCTGGATATTGCGGAAAAGTTCCAGCACCCTTCCCTGTGCTGCTGCCATCTCCTCCTCCCCTCCCTTAAAATTATCCATGTCCTCACAGATAAACACCAGTACCCGGTCAGCGAGGTTTTCAAGGAATTTCGTAACCACCGCACCGGACGCGCCGCACAGCGCCGCCGTTAAAGTCGCGTTATCGAGGTTTCGCAACAGCACCTGGATCTCAAAATTTCCCACCCCGGCAAGCTCCTCTAGCAGCGCTGTCCTCCCTGAGGCAACCACCCTTCCCCCGTATTTTGCAATCAGTTCCTCCCGTTTCATTTCCCTATTTAATAGGATACGGCTTCCGCCGATCTTCTCGCGGTATCCCACCCCGATATAGGATGCCGCAAGTTCCGCAATCAGTTCCTTCCTTTCACCGGACACGATCCTCCCAAGTACTTCCGTGATCATCCTCCCTTCCGCCTGTTCGAAAGGAGGCAGTGTTGCTGCGTAATTATTTAACATCCCTACAATTTGATCCGGTATGATATTTTCCATCATTGCGTTTAGGAAATACCCCACGGCAAACTTAAGAAAACTGCTCTCCCCTTGATACCTCTTTAATTCCTCTTCCATTGCAAGCAGACCCTTCTGCCTGCTGACTTCGGAAAGTACGAGCAGTTCCTCCGCCGTTTCTGCCATACGAAGACGGATTCTGTCATATTCCCCCGCATGCTCTAGTTCCTTTGTTCTGCGCCCCACCAACTCATCGATGCTGCAATCAAAGAAATCCGCCAATGCCCAGAGCATTTCGATATTCGGGTTTGCTAAGTTGCGCTCCCATTTAGATACCGCCGCAGGGCTGATGCAGAGCACACCCGCGAGCTGCTCCTGTGTCATCCCCTTTGCCATGCGCAGGGAATAAATTTTACCGCCCATTGCCACGGTACGGCTCCCTGCCTGTTCTTCCAGTTGATATTCCATTCCTCTCCTCTCCGCCCGCTTTAGTGGGCATACCAATCAGAGTCTTCCTTGCCTGTTTTCGTCGGACTGCGGACGATACGAAATTGTTATACCATCCTTACTGCTGCCAAATAATTTATAACAGGATTTTTTCTACCTACCATTATCATAACAGACTGCACCAGCACAAGTCAAAGGATAAACAGTCGGATTTCTTTCCTTCCAGTTGAGAAGAGGATTCAAATGATCCTAGAAAAACGATTCCCTAAGTTTTTACAAATATTAACTACAACCTGCTCCCATTAACCTTTACAATAAAAAAACTGTATGGTAAAATGAACCTATATATGCGTTTGCATTTCCTCTGTCTGCCGGGAACCACCACGATGCCCCAGAAGGCAGAAGGCTGATTGGAGGCATCTATAAGGGATCTGTTTTTAGATCATTGGCTCTGATAAAAACCACTGGGAGGATATGATATGACAGAATTTCAGGAAGGAACGCTGGATACCTTGATGGAGCGGTTATGCAGCAGCATATCCAGTTTTGACCCGGAATGGGTAACGCGCTGCGTACCTGCAACAGAAGAACAGATTCAGCAGTTAAAGGATATTTTGGCGGAATACAACTATACGATACCGGCTGCCTATCTC
>CAMWUU010000058.1 GCA_947177515.1 uncultured Lachnospiraceae bacterium | reverse complement strand
AGTTTATTTAGTCTAAAAAAATCTTATATTGATAGAAAAATATCTAAAATATTATAATAATATCCATAAAAATTTAAACTTATCCTTGCATTCGCCGTCAATTCGGTGTCAGATTTTCCGGTGGGTAAAGAAGCCCATCTTTTATTATTTCTCAGGATATCCAGAATAAAAACTATATTTTATCGCCGTCAATTCATGGTCAGGAAGATCCAGGAATACCTTATTTTGTGGGTTTTTTGGATGGAGTAATACAGTGTAATACTTCATTACATTTTATAACATATTTGATGATGAATATAACCGCAAAGATTGAATCATCCAAACGCTATGTCCTGTCACCAATTTTCCAGAAAGGGGGCCTTTTATGGGAGGGAATATTTTATATGAACATAACCGCAAAGCCTACCTTGCTGCGGTGTCCATGATGGGGCAGACGGGAAAGGCGGCTGTGATCCATCCGACGGGGACGGGGAAATCCTTCCTTGCCTTCCAGCTTTGTGCGGACAACCCACAGAAGACGGTCTGCTGGCTCTCGCCGTCCGAGTATATTTTTAAAACCCAGTTGGAGAAATGGTACCTGGCGGGTGGTGCAGAAATAAAAAACATAAAGTTTATGACTTACGCAAAACGGATGCACCAGAAAGAGGAAGAACTAGCAAACATACAGCCGGATTATATTGTGCTGGATGAATTCCACCGCTGCGGGGCCATGCAGTGGGGGGACGGGGTGAAAAAACTTATGGCAAAATATCCCCTGGCAAAAGTGCTGGGGCTTTCGGCAACCAGTATCCGGTACCTGGATAACCAGCGCGATATGGCGTGGGAACTCTTTGGCGGCAATATCGCCTCAGAATTAACCCTGGGCGCAGCGGTTGCACAGGGAATCCTGCCCGCACCAAAATATGTGCTTTCAGTATATTCCTACCAAAAAGAACTGGCGCGCTATAAAAGCCGGATAAGGCAGACAAAAAACAGGGCAGTGCGCGATGCGGCAGAAAAGGAGTTTGAAGCACTGCGCCGGGCGCTTGAGAAAGCGGATGGGCTAACCGAAGTATTTGCAAGGCATATGCGGCCAAAACGGGCGGGGACCGTGGAGGAAGCAGGGAAATACATTGTTTTCTGTGCCAATTATGACCATCTGTTAAAGATGCAGGGACTTGCCCCGGAATGGTTTGCAAAAGTGGATGCCAAACCGCATATTTATACCGCATATTCCGATGAGCCAGCGACGGAGCGGGAATTCCAGGCATTTAAGGAAGACCGGGGCGGACATTTAAAGCTTTTATACTGTATTGATATGTTAAATGAAGGAATCCATATCGATGACGTGGATGGTGTGATCCTGCTGCGCCCGACGGTTTCCCCCACAGTCTATAAACAGCAGATCGGGAGGGCGCTTGCAGCGGGGAAAAAGAAAACACCCATAATTTTTGATATTGTCCTGAATATTGAAAATTTATGCAGCATTGGTGTAATGGAGGAGGAGCTGCAAGAAGCGGTCCTTGCCTGCCGTGCAGACGGCCAGGGGGATGGGATTGTAAAGGAGCATTTTCAGGTTGTGGACGAATTGGGGGACTGCCGGAAATTGTTTGCACAACTTAATGGGACGCTCGGCGCGTCCTGGGATGCAATGTATGCAATAGCAAAGGAATATTATGATAGGTATGGGGATCTAAAAGTGCCAGCGCAATATACAACGCCGGACGGGTATTCCCTTGGGGCATGGGTTGCCACACAAAGAAAAGTTTTTTTAGGAAAGACGGCGGGGGTATTAAATGAAAACCAGGTTGAGCGTCTGAACCGGATTGGGATGTGCTGGCAGGGCGTGAGGGAAACGGCCTGGGAAAGAAATTTTGCCAGGGCAAAGGAGTATTTTAAAAAACATGGGGACCTTAAGATCCCCGCGGATTATGTGACAGGGGATGGGTGCAGGCTGGGAAGATGGGTAAGAAGGCAGAGGGAACAATACTTAAGGAAGGGCAGTGCGGGGAACTGGCAGGATGGGGAAAGCACAGGCTCCCATCCGGGGAGGATCGAACGGCTTTTGCAAATTGGTATGGTATTTGAAGGGGAAGACCCATGGGAGAAAAAGTTTGCGCTTGCAAAGAAGTATTATGAGGAACATGGGAATCTTAGGATGGCAGCGGACTATGTAGTGGAAGGTGTCTGGCTGGATCGCTGGTTAAGGGGACAGAAGGCAAAACTGGCAGAAAAAAAAGTCCGCACACCACTCACGGAAGACCAGAAACAAAAACTTGCATCCATCGGGATTCGGACAGGTGCATCCCAGGCGGAGTTATCCTGGCGGGAGCAGTATAGGGAAGCGGAAGAATTTTACCGCAAAAATGGGAACCTCTCCATCCCGAAACGCTATACGGCAGGAAATGGAAAAAACCTTGGGATTTGGCTCCAGCATCAGCGGGAGGGGCGCAGAAAAGGGAAGTTGGCGGGCTGGCAGATCCGTTTCTTAGATGGGATTGGGATGACCTGGGAATTCCAGGATGCCTGGGAGGTTGGATTTTCCCATGCAAAAGAATATGTTGTGCAGTATAAGGACCTGGTAGTACCCAATGCCTATATCAGCCCGGATGGGTACCGGCTTGGGAAATGGATTTCAAACCAGCGCAGCGCTTACCGGGATAGCGCAAAAAAGAAGCTTACGGGGACGCAGGTTAGAAAACTGGAGGCACTTGGGATGGTCTGGGACGCAGGCCAGGGGCGGCGGGACTCGACTTATAATAAGAAAAATACAAAACTGGGGAGAGTACAGAAGTAAAGGGATACAGGAAAGAACAGGAAGAAAAAAAGAACAGGGATCCTTGGGTGGGGAAAATAGATATCTTTCCGGAATTGTCGCATTGCCGCATCCCGGAATCGATGTCGGTTAAAGGGAAGGATGGCCATGGAAGATGGAGGAAGGAACCGGGGAGGGGAATTCTGTACAGATTTGATGGGGTGGCGGAGCCTGCCCTTTTTTAGGTATTTCTATCACAATAACAGTTGGTAGATTGTGTATCATGGCAATATCCTAGCTGACAGAATGGAAATAATATTCTGTAATATGCAGAAAAGAGGTATAAATGTGATATCCGGGAGAAAAAAAGGACAGGGGACGGATAGAGATAGCATGCAGGATCGGTGCGTGCTCTGCGGAAAATTTACGGGGATCAAAAAGAATGTTCCGATAAAAGAAAGAAAATATTATGTGGAAACAGCAGGCCAACTCTGCGAAGAATGTTATATAGCAGTTTATGGGCAGACGCATAATGATAATATTTTGGATATGTAAGGAATTGATTAAAATAGATTTTAACAATTCCCACAAATTTATTCGCGATTAACCAGAACCAGAAATAACTTTTAAAGGACTGTTTCGGAATAGTTTTTAAGGAAATCCTCGTAAAAAAAGAAAGAAATATACTTTTATCACCTATATTTTATTATATATCTTGACGCGAGAGGTAAAAGTGACAGAAGAATTGAAGATAGAAACGGAAGGGAGGAAACATATGGCGGATATGAAACGGGATTTAATCTTAAAGATTGTAAAAGCCTTAGATGCGTTTTTGCTGGCAGTTCCCTTTGCTGTCTGTTGGTATGGTTATTATGCAGTACGCACAGTTGCTCCTTTTTTTCAGAAGGGGAACTGGGTTGTTATTGTACTGTTTTTGATTCTGTACATTTTTTATGGCAATCTCTACAATGGTTTTTTAGTATCATGGAACCGAATTTCGGAGATGGTATACAGTCAGGCGCTGGCTGCCGTGGTTTCTGATTTTATTATGTATATCGTTATCTGGCTTCTAACAAAATATCTGCCAAATCCCATGCCGCTTTTAGCGGCTTTTATTTGTCAGGTAGCATTAGCCGCGATCTGGTTTGCCTTAGCGAACCGGTGGTATTTTGCTACGTTCCCACCAAAGAAGACAGCAGTAATTTATGATATGCGCAAAGGGCTTGAAGGTCTTCTACGGGAGTATGGGTTAGAGAAAAAATTTGATATCCAGGCAACCGTAAATATACATGATTGTCTTGCGGATATAGAAATGCTTCATGATATGGATACAGTATTTTTAAGCGGTATCCACAGTCGGGATAGAAATATCATCCTGAAATACTGTATTTCATCTGGAATTAGTGTATATGTAATTCCGAGAATTGGGGACGTAATAATGAGTGGGGCACAACACCGTTACATATGCCATTTGCCGATGCTTCAGGTAGGACGCTATAACCCATCACCGGGATATCTTTTTATAAAGCGGTTAATGGATATTGTACTGTCCGGTCTGGCACTGCTTGTATTAGCTCCTCTGCTTCTGATCACAGCGATGGCGGTGAAACTGGGGGACGGTGGACCTGTTTTCTATCGACAGAAACGTCTGACAAGGGACGGAAAGGAATTTAATATTTTAAAATTTCGAAGTATGAGAGTCGATGCGGAGGGAGATGGGGTTGCAAGACTTTCTACCGGGGCGAAAGATGACAGGGTTACGCCCGTGGGAAAATGGATACGGAAATTAAGGGTGGATGAACTTCCGCAACTGTTTTGCATTTTGGCAGGGTCAATGACGATTGTGGGACCAAGACCGGAACGGCCTGAAATTGCGGCACAATATGAGAAGGAAATGCCGGAATTCCGCTTAAGACTGCAGGCAAAGGCAGGGCTGACGGGATATGCGCAGGTCTACGGGAAGTACAATACCATTCCATATGATAAACTGCAGTTAGATTTGATGTATATTGCAAAACCAAGTATTTTAGAAGATTTAAGGATTATGTTTGCGACAGTAAGGATTTTGTTTTTGCCGGAGAGTACAGAAGGGATTGCGGAGGGGCAGATAACGGCAGCAGAAAACAATTTAAAAGAACAGAATACGATGAAAAAAGAGAGAAACCAAGAACAGAGTATGGTTAGTATGGGAGAAAATGCAGCGACAATAGAAGAAAAGTGACAGATAAAAACTTTCAGGGTAAAGGATCCTGTTTGGAGGATATTTTAGAGGAAAAAAGAGAGTCAATAAAGTTTGAAAGGAAACTTTCAAATTCTGATTTGTATGCTTGTTTTTGTGGGCAGGGAGGATAAAGATGGAAGGAGAAAATCTTGTTGAAAAAAAGAAAGAAAAGCTTATCACTATACTGACCGTTGTCTATAATGCTGAAACGACAATTGCAAGGACAATGGAATCCGTATTGAATCAGACCTATCCCAATATTGAATACATTATTATTGACGGTGCATCTACGGATGGAACTGTAAGAGTAGCGAAAACCTATCAGGAGAAATTTGATAAAAGGGAAGGCAGATATTTAAATATTATATCAGAACCGGATCGAGGGATGTATGACGGTCTTAATAAAGGAGCGAAATTAGCCCACGGGGTTCTGGTCGGACAGATTAATGCAGATGATTTTTATGAATTGGATGCAGTTGCAATAATGGTAAGATTATATGAAAATACCCTTTATGATGTTGGCTGGGGGAGTATTCGTATCCATAAGTCAAAGGGAAATATGATAAAACATGCAAAGATCGGAAGATTATGGACAACAAGCGGCTGGTGTCACCCGGGTATGTTTTCAAAAAGGGAAATTTTATTGGAATTTCCATATGCCTGTGAAACAATGTATGATGATTTTGATTTTATAACTACAGTATGGCAGGCTGGAAAAAAAATTATTACGACAAACCATGTAATATCAAATTTCTGCTTTGGAGGGATGAGTACGAAAAAAAGTTTAAAAGCAGTAAAGGCGCGGGTAGATATTACATATGGAATTTACCGAAAACATGGATTGAGTCGGTTGTATTGGTTTCATCGAGTAGGTGTGGAATTGGCAAAATATATAGTGGGATGATGGGAGGAATAGAGAGTCCTAATGGATAAATTCAATCGGGAGAAGTTAAAGAATCTTAATAGATTAGATAGTATATTAAAGCTTTTTTTTAATACCCCTAAAGTGGATAATATAATTGACTGGAATTCCGTAAAGAGTATTTTGGTTTTGGATTTTACTAATATCGGAGATTTAGTTATGTTGATTCCTTTTCTTAAAATTTTAAGGAATAATGCAATGAAGTCAAAAATATTTCTGTGCTGCAATAGGTTTGGACAGGATGTTTTAGGTGAGCAGGGATTAGTGGATGGATTTTATTTAGTGGATGGATTGCACAGTTTAAATACACCGGGTAACATGATAAAAAACAGGAAAACACTTTGGAATAAAATACGGGAGATTAATCAGAAGAAGTTTGATGTTATATTAGAGCCAAGAGGGGACTTACGTTATATTTTTTTTATGCATTTTTTAAAAGGAAGAAGAAAGGTTAGCTATAATTATACAGGAGGGGAAGAATTCCTGACAGATGTTATTGATCCTGATCCAAAAGTGAAACACCTGATAGAGGATAAGATGGTATTTCTTGAACGGATTGGCTGTCAATTTAAGGAAGGAGAACGCTTTCCTCAAATACAGTTATCAGAAGATGGTAAAGAATATAACCGGATATTTAGGAAGAAATATAGGATTGGAGAGGATAAGCAGATTATAGGGCTACATCCTGGCGCAAGTTGGGAAACCAAACGATGGAAGAATTATCCTGAACTTATTAAACAAATATTTGAAGAATACCCGAACAGTATTTTTCTGGTCTTTACATCAAAAGGAGAGGAACCGTATGCAAATGATATATTACAGACAGGTTTATCAGTCGGAGCGAAATGTATTATCGTTGCAGAAAGTCTTCGTAATTATATCCGAATTATGGGAATTTGTGATATTGTGATTTGTAATGATAGCGGGGCAGCCCATATTGCAGCGGGTTATGGGAGCTATGTAACGGTGGTTTATGGACCATTCCTGCCGGAGTTTTGTCAGCCTTGGGGAAAGAATGTGAAAGTAGTTTCCCATACATTAGAATGTAAACCATGCATGAATCCCAATTGTAAAAAGGGTGTGGCGCAATGTATAGAAGAAATTGGTATGAATGAAGTGTGGGATGCAGTCAGGGAACAGTTGGAAAAACTGAGAAAAAATTAAATTTTGGAAGGTAGGAATTAATATGTATATTGTTACAGGAGGGGCAGGATTCATTGGTAGTTGTATTGTAAAAACATTAAATGATATGGGGATAGAGGATATCATTATTGTAGATAACATTAACAATACGGATAAATGGCTAAACATAAGAAATAAAAAATATATTGAATATGTTCATAAATCGGAGTTCTTTACTAAGTTAAAAAATTATGAAAAATTAGATGTAATTATTCATATGGGAGCTCAATCTTCTACAACAGAAAGGGATTTTGACTATTTGTGGAAAAATAATGTGGAGTATACAAAAGCTCTCTGGAATTATTGTGCACAACATGGTGTACGCTTTATATATGCCAGTTCTGCGTCCACTTATGGGAGTGGGGAGGATGGTTTTGATGATCGATCAGATATTGATAAACTTATGCCACTTAATGGGTATGGATATTCCAAACAAATATTTGATATCTGGGTAAAACATCAAGCAAAGGAGTTTCCGAAGCAGTATGTGGGGTTAAAGTTTTTTAATGTATATGGACCAAATGAATATTGCAAAGGAAACATGGCCAGTATGGTTTTTCATGGATTTCGGCAAATAGAATCAGAAGGGGAAATCCGATTGTTCCGTTCTCAACGTGAAGGAATTCCAGATGGCTGCCAGATGCGTGATTTTGTATATGTAAAGGATATATGCTCTGTTATTATGTGGCTGCTTGCACATGAGGAAGTGAATGGTTTATTTAATGTGGGCACAGGACAGGCTCAGAGTTTTAAAGAGTTGGCAGAGGCTACCTTTTATGCTCTTGGAAAAGAAGCAAATATACGTTATATAGATATGCCCTCCCATCTGGTGGACAAATATCAATATTATACACAGGCGGAAATGGAAAAACTTAGAAGTGTTGGCTATACAAAACCATTTATGGACGTAAAAAAAGGTGTTACAGATTATGTGCAAAATTATTTGGATAAGGGGTTTAGAATTTATTGAAGGACAGGAAAATATATGGATAATTTTGTAAAAATTGAAAGTAAGAATATACTGGTTGTGGGCGATGTGATGCTTGATATATATTACCGTGGCATAGTAGAGCGTATTTCCCCAGAAGCTCCAGTACCGGTATTTTTGGCAGAGGATATGACTTACCGGCTTGGTGGGGCGGCAAATGTAGCTGTGAACATAGCGGAAAACCGTCAGTCAGTTGCAATATTATCCTACATTGGGCAGGATGAAAATGGGAAAATTATAAAGTCTATTTTGGGGTCAAGCGGTATATGCACAGAATATTTAGTGGAAACGAAAAGACCGACCACAACAAAATGCAGGCTGCTTGCAGGTGGTAGCCAGCAAGTAATACGGATTGATAAAGAAGATAGTAGTGAGATGGAAGATACTTTGCAAGAGAAACTGTTCCAAAGTTTCATACAGCATGTGGAAGAGTTTGATTTGGTTATTCTATCGGATTATATGAAAGGCATTTTTAACTATGATTTTACAAGAAAAATAATTGTCACCGCAAAACAGAAGGGGATTCATGTATTGATTGATGTTAAAGATAAGAGAGCAGATAAATATAAAGATGCCTATATGTTAAAGCCAAACAGAAAGGAATTAGGGTTATTAACTGGATTGCCAGTCAAGACAAAAAGTGAAGTTAAAAGTGCTTCGGAATTTTTGTGCAGGAAGTGTAATTGTGATTATGTGCTGACTACTTGTGGAGCGGACGGGATGATCTTAGTTAATAAAGAAGGAAGGCAAAAATGGCTAAGTACTACTGCCCATGAAGTGTTTGATGTTACTGGCGCGGGGGATACTGTAATTGCATATATGGGGATATGCCTTGCAAATAAAGTGGAAATATACCAGGCAATGGTATTGGCAAATTATGCAGCCGGGTTACAGGTATCAAAAATAGGTACTTCCATTATACGACTGGAGGAAGTTATAAATGCTTTTCAAATTTATAATGCAGATACCGATGATGTAGGATCTTATGGAATGTATAAGAGATTGAAAATAGATGAGCTGAAAAAGCTCCGGCAGCAAAATAAAGATAGGAAGATTGTATTTACGAATGGCTGTTTTGATCTCTTGCACATTGGGCATATTCGATATTTGAAAGAGGCGGCAAGTCTTGGGGATATTTTAGTAGTAGGTGTAAATAGTGATGCTTCTGTCCGGCGATTAAAAGGTACGGGGCGGCCGATTAATGTCCAAGAAGAACGGTTGGAACTTTTAGCAGCAATGGAATTTGTTGATTATCTTGTACTCTTTGAAGAAGATACTCCCCTGAAGTTAATTGAAAACTGTGAACCGGATGTGTTGGTAAAGGGGGGAGATTATGAAATGGATGATGTTGTTGGGAAGGAAATTGTGGAAAAAAGGGGTGGAGAGGTAAAAATATTATCTTTTGTTGAAGGAAAATCAACAACGGGTCTTATTAAGAAGATCATTTCTGAGGAGAATAATTAGAATAGGATAATGGGTAAGATGCGAATGATGGATTGAAGTAACTTAAGCTTAGTCAAAAAATGAGGGAGGAAAGATGAAAAATAGTTTAAAAACTGCAAAAATGATTGTTTGTCAACGTTTATTGGAAAGTGTTGAAGTGAAAAAAGAGATTATAGAGAATGACATTATTATAAAGCAAATATGGAATGCTTCGGACATCATTATCCATTGTCTAAAAGGTGGCGGTAAACTGCTTATTGGAGGAAACGGTGGTTCGGAATCTGACTCACTGCATTTTGCGGGAGAAATAACTGGCAGATTTCAAAAAGAAAGAATGCCGTGGCCTGCAATCGTACTTGGGGCAGATCAGGCAACACTAACAGCAATTGCAAATGATTATGGTTATGAGAAAGCTTTTGCAAGACAGGCAAGAGCATTGGCAAAAGAAGAAGATGTGTTGTTTGTGATAAGCACGAGTGGTAATTCTAAAAATTTAATACATACGGTTAAGGAAATTGATAAAATTGGATGTAAAACGATTGCATTACTCGGGAACAAAGGAGGGGAATTAGCAGGTATAGTGGATTGTCCAATTATTATTCCATCGGAAGTGACAGCACGAATCCAGGAGAGCCATATTACAATTATCCATATTATTTGTGAATTAGTGGAAGAAGAACTTGGATGAAACAGAAAAGTAGGATGTTGTGTATTTAAATGTTAAGGAAAGTAGTATGGAATGAATAAAGTAGTATTTCTTGACCGGGACGGAACAATCAATGTAGATAAACAGTACGTTTATCAAATAGATAATTTTGAATATCTTCCAGGGGTAGTAGAAGCATTGAAAATATTTCAGGCAAAAGGATACTTATTGATTATAATAACTAGCCAGTCCGGTATTGCGAGGGGATATTTTACAGAAAATGATTATAAGAAACTGGATCAATGGATAAAGTCGGATTTAGAAAGTAAGAAGATTCATTTGACAGCATCCTATTATTGTCCACATCTTCCCGATGCATTGATTCCGCAATATAGAATGGAATGTAGGTGTAGAAAACCAGGGCTTGGGTTGTTTGAAAGGGCGGTAAAAGAATATGAAATTGATTTGAGGGAAAGCTATGTTATTGGGGATAGGTTAAGGGATTTGCAGATTTGTAATAAGGGATGTAAAGGTTTTCTGGTTGGTAATACAGAAGGTAGTGATATTATTTTAGAAGTAAAAAAGGGAAGATATAATGGAATAAAGTGGTGTTCAAATTTGTTAGAATGTGCGAATATAGTAAATAATACCATCTGTGCGGTTAGAGGCTCTAAGGAGCATTTAACCTGACTCCCTCATTCGCAAAATCTGCGTTTGCGTGCTCCTGCGTCTGCTTGCACATTTGCATTTTGCGAATGAGGGGGTGGGTCGCTAATCCAATGGCTCGCCTGCATCGCAATAAATGGAAGAAATATATATTTTTTTAATGGGAGGTACGCCTTGTTGGCATAAAGAGTATGAATGGAAATTATGTAAGGTTAGAAAACTTGAGTTTTTCTTCTATTGAAATATACATGCTATTTTTTTTGTTCGCTTTATTTGTATTTATATTATGTAGGTCAAAAGAATCTAATTCAATAAAATTGATATGTATGTATATCCTAGCGCTTCCATATACAGATACAGTATATAGATTTATGGGAGTGCAGATTTCAGAAGTAATTATTATCTTATTTATAATAAATGATATTATCAATAAAAAAACTAAATTATCAAAAAATTCTTTGTGCTATTTTATGATGGGTCTTTTAGTTATTTTATGTATGTCGACTATGTTTTCAATAGTCAGAAGGGTATATGATAATAATATTTATGGAGAAGGTCTAACTCCGATAAATTCAGTACTTAACGATTTTAAATTTTTGTTGATAATCTATGCTGTAAACAAAATAATAGTGGAAGTTAATACTGAAAGAAAATTGTATTTGATATTGGATACAGTACGTTTTAGTGGAAATATCACAGCTTTTGTAACAATAATTCAAGCGGCAATGTATAAACTTGGCTTTTATGTTCCGGGTATTTTTGAAATGTGGGGAATTCCAAGAGCAAAAGGTCTTTCTCATGAACCTGCAACAAATGCTTTTATTTTATTAACAATAATTGCAATTTCAACATTCCATATAGTAGAAAGAAAATGCATAATACATAAAAAATCACTTTTTATCCAATTGATCGCCTTTATTATATGCTTTTCTTCTGGAGCCATTCCGTTATTACTAGTATATGCACTATTTTTTCTATTATTTCTTAAGAAAGAGGTTAGAAATACAAGCAATATGATGCAGAAGTTTGTATTCCTATTATTTGTTATGATTTGTATTATGATAAGTTTGATGCAAACACCGGCGGTTTTAGAAACTGTGGGAAAGCTTACTCAAAAGGTTTTTAGTATATTATCAGATTATTTAAATGGAACGGATATTAGTGGAAGAGGAAGTGATATGCAAGGGGTTAAATTGGTAATGGAACAAGATTCACTCTTTGGGATTGGTTCATTTAATTCTACGGTGTTCTTAAGAAGTAATTCAAATACAAACACATATTTGGTTTTATTAATTGAACTGGGAATTGGAGGAATATTTCTTTTGCTATCATTGTTATTTTTATTTATTCGGGGCTTTGTTAAAGAAATGAAAATAATAAGAAATAGAATTCTTTACGCAAATGAAATGTCATATTTTATTATGTCGTTTATTGCAA
>CAMWUU010000057.1 GCA_947177515.1 uncultured Lachnospiraceae bacterium | reverse complement strand
TTCCGAATATTCAGTTTATCGTATCCACTCATTCGCCGTTTATTTTGAACAGCGGGGCAGATGCAGTGATTTATGATCTGCAGAAACGGCTTCTGGTAAGGAACGGACTTTCCGATGTGCCGTACAGTGGCATTGTGGAGGGGTATTTTGATGTGGGTGAACTTTCCTTTGACTTGGAAGAAAAATTTAGGAGATTCAGGGAGCTGATCGGACGGGAGAAATTATCAGATAATGAACTGGAAGAAATCGCAGATCTGGAATTTTATTTGGATGAAATCCCCGATTATCTTGCACTGGATATTACGACGGAGTATCAAAGGATGAAACTTGAGTTTGAAAAGAGGGGAGAGATCAGATGATAAAAGTGGAACGCTCTTTTCCGGCTCCGGTATCTTTGGCACAGGAGGCTAAGAAGAAAACCGGAAGTTATTTGGAACCAGATGTGGTTGATAGGTTGAAACAGGATTTTCAAAACAAATGTTATATATGCGGGCTTAGTGATCTGTAGGATCCAGTGGTAGAACATTTGTTGCCACATAAGAATGGAAAATATCCGGAACGGAAATTTGAATGGAATAATCTTTTCTGGGCGTGCGGGCATTGTAATGGGGTAAAGAATCGGCAGGAATATGATGGGGGGATTTTGGATTGCTGTATACAGGAACCGGAGGAATTTCTCTGCTTCCATTTGAGAGAAGGAACTGTGGATATTTCGGGAAAAAAGAAAGAGCCAATAGTGGAATTAACCGCACAATTGATTATGGAAGTCTTTAATTTGAAAAACACAGGTATCAGAGTATGCGCAAGTGAATTGCGGTTACGGGAATTAAACAAAGAAATGAATAAACTGTATAAAAATCTTGAAAAATTGAAAAAGAATTCAGAGTCGTCGATAGTAAAAGGAATATTGAGGGCAATGCTTCGCAGGGAATCCAAATTTGCTGCATTCAAGCGTGAATATATACGGGAAAATGCAGAGTATTATCCGCAACTTATACAATTTTGTAATATAGAGTAAAGTGACATGCTAATTACTGGAATGTGTTAGGATTACGCTTTTTTGTCTTTCCTGGTAACCTGAAATATTATTTTTTCTGCCTCCTTGACAAACTGCATCAAATGGGGTATACTAACACCTGCATCCTTTGGATGTATATTGAGATTATTATTTTATGTCAGAAAATTTCCGCGCAGCCGGGGAGATAGCGGTGCCCTGTACCTGCAATCCGCTACAGCAGGGGTGATGGCGCGCCGAGGGTGATGCTCTGTGGAGCCGCCCCCTGTAAGCGATGTTGACGCTTGGGTCTTACGCAATGGGACTTCATGAACCGTGTCAGGGCAGGAATGCAGCAGCACTAAGTGGATCCTCCCATGTGCCGTGAGGGTGCCTGGGCCGAGTTGGCTGCAGGGGTAACGTCTGGGGAGGTTATTCGAAGCAAGCCGCGCGGAATTTATTATAACTATTGGAAGATTAAATTTATATGCGCATATTTTGATATACAAAATAGAATTGATACACTGGACAGGATACTGGAGGGAACCAGAATGGAACCAAAACCCATTAGGGAAAATTCCTTGATGGCTGGGCAATGTTCGTATTACCCGGGCAATGTCCAAGTAATATGGACATGTTGGCACTGCCTGGAAAAACATTTTTGTTTCCTGGTTTGGTTTACAGAAAGAAGGGAGAATCATATGCCTGACTGGAAGCGTTTGCAGCCCCTTCGGATTCCCGGCGGATGGACGGTTATGTTCCACAAACTGGAAGATCTGGAACCGGAAGAATTGCTGCCGGAAGATAGAGGCTGGCTTTTTTTGTTTACGCAGGATATCCTTTATCTTTATACTGACCTGGAACAGAAACAGAACCGGTGTGTTGAAAAGCAAAGGCTTGGCATTGATCTTGGGTGGTATCCGGACGGTGATCCTACTGGATGTTTTTGCCTGCGCGCAGTGCTAAACGGAAACTGGGAGCGGCCGCTGTTAAAGTTTACATCGCGCAGTAAAAGGGATGTAGTAGAAAAGATGGAACAATGGCTTTTTTATGAATTTATGCCGGCAAGATATATTGAAGAGGATATTTTTCGCAAGAACCATCCGGTTAGATAGAACCGAAAATAGGAGAAATTTCAATATTTTGGGATATTATCCCAATTCTTTCCCGACTTTTTCAATTTTTTCGAAATTCTTCTTTTCCTATTCCCAACTTTCGTATATAATAGTATGCAGGAGTTTTTTTGTTATGTCCACAGAACCGGGCGGCGGCCTTTTGTGCCGTTGCAGTAAAAGGCGCAGGTTGCTGCGGGAGATTAGAAGGTATTTGGAAAGGGCTAAGCGGAATGGATGCAGGATTGAAGATGAATCAGATGAATGAAGTCCAGAAAGGGACGGTGATCTACGCGGAGGGGGAAGCGATACGCTATGTTTGTGTCGTGTTAAAGGGCTGTGTGGAGCTTTATAACGAGGGGTGCCGTATTGTTTTGGGGAATGGTTGTTTCCTGGGTGTGCAGGATCTGTATATGGGTAAGGCGTTAAGTAGCTGCGCCGCAGTGGATGATACAGTGATCTATGCTTTTCCAGCGGACGGGGTTTCTACTGTTGACCGCATCCTGAAAATGAATAAGGATTACCGTGGTCTGTTAATGTACTCTGCGGTGCGCATTATTAATAACCTGTACCGTGCAAGATTTGAATTTAAGAAGCAGGCTCAGGCAAGTTTTGAATGGATCACAAATACCTATAAGGAATACATAGCGCTCTCGTCGCAGGTAAATCTTGGTACAATGCGTCAGCCGGAGATTGAGAAGCTTGTCCCGCTTGAACTCAATACCGTAATCGATCCCAAAAAGCTTGGCTTTTATCTGGAGAGTGCGGCGGTGCCAGTGGATGTAATGAAAAGTTTTTATGGCTATGGCGCGGGAATCGCCCTCTTCCTTCTGGAACAGGCATCAGGAGTATTGGCAGAACTTGTGTCAGAATGCGGCGTTGCGGCGCAGTACTTAGAAGAACTTTTAAGGCAATTAGTCGGCGAGGACGGCGCAAGTGGTTTATTCCAGGCGCTGATTGGGTTTGGGCTAAAAACCCGGGGGCGGGAGGAGGAAAAAACCTCTGGGAAATGGGTGGACGAGTGTATGGAACAGATCAATACACTGGATAACCTGATTGAGAAGAAGACGGGGCGCACGCCAAAAGTGGACCGTGAGAAGATAGAGAAATTCTATGTGGCGCTTTTAAATGGCGACCAGCCGGAGGAGATGGCGCAGGAGGAAACACAGAGTGCGGAGCGCATGAGCGAACTTTCCGGTTCGCTTGACCAGATTTTGAAATATTCGGGTCTTGAGGATGAAAAAGCGGAGAAATTCCGAAAGCTGATTACCGAGTTTGAGGCATCCACAAACCGCACGGGGACGGAGGATGACGTGCGGGCACTGCGGCGTGGGATTTCTGTAATGTTTTATGAAATTTATGAGGAAACTTTCCTGCGTGCATACAATAAAGTTGATTTGCCGATGGCAGTTGAGCTGTTTTTAAATTTCGGTTATGTGAGTGAAAAGCTGTTAAATAAAGAAACTTTAAGTTATCTGGTTTCGCGTGTGGGCGTAAACTTTACGGGGACATATGGCAAGGATGGGAAGGTCTACACAATACGGGAATGGCTGGAAGCTATCTACAGCGGCAAGCGCGAGCCGTCAAAGAGTGAGATGGATGAAGATTATACAGAATATGTGCGTGGTATGCGCAAGACCAGCCAGATTACGGAAGCACAGGAAAAGCAGCTTATGGTAAACCAGAGGGAAAAGCTGCACTATGAAGTGCGCAATATGTTCCAATCTAACAACCGTATTGTCAATGGGCAGGTCACTACGTTTATGCCGGTGCTCTACCAGGAATTGATTATGCAGCCACTTGAACGCACCGCACTAACACTTGAAAAACTGGATGCTGTGATTGCGCGCTTAAAGAAGATTGATTACAGTGTCTTTTACCGTGATGTGCTGTTTACGAAGCCGGACAAGGGGATTGATAAGATTTATATTATGAAAGAATATTATCCTGATATTATCCTGATGCCGACAGTTGGATCGCGCGCTTCTATGTGGCAGGAATGTTCCTGTAAGCGCAGGGAATCTTCAGGACGTTTCATTTTCCCTGCCTTTTTTGAGGAAGATCTGGAAGGCGCGATGGTGAAGTTGTTTGGCCAGTACCGTTGGGAACTCTGCCGTTTCTTACAGGGCGGGAGCTGGAATAACATCAAGTACCGCTCGCTCACTTCGGAATACTGTGATTATCTGCAATTTTACCGCAAGAACCATGACCTTTCCGAGGAGAAAAAGGAAAAGCTGAAACTTCAGATCCAGAAGGGGAAGAATAATTCGCGCGAGATTTTTACCATGGATTACGAATTGTGGGTGCGCAACGAGTCAGGAGGTGCAATCCGCTTAAACAAGACAGCTAGGGATATCCTGGCAATGTACTGCCCGTTTGCAAAGCCGGTGCGCCAGAAGCTGGCAGGACAGCCAATGTTTGAGGAGGCGCTTGCCAAACCGGGGAGGGAGCGGGCAAAGAGCGCGCACGAACTGGATATGCGTATCCGACAGATTGTTAAGGATGGCAAAACCGAGGTTCCGCCGGAGATACTTGAAACCATGCGCTATTACCAGGAAAACTAGGTGGTAGGCTGCATTCTCCCGCAGTACTGTACTGCTACATAGGCGGAAAGATTGCCTGCCATCATAGGAGGATACAAAACCCTAAAATAAAATGATCCATTTTTTTGCAGGCCATAAGCCTAGCGCAGCATCGCGAGGGGAAATATGCCAATCTGGATATTTGGTATTTTTCCTGCGCGTTGCTGCGTTTTTTTATTAAGGAAAAATGGGATAAAGTATCTGTAATTTCGTTTTTTGCATATATTCCTTTGCAGTTTAAGCAGGAAAGCTTTGATTTTCTGTGAAAAAAGTTGTATAATGGCAAAAGAGGAAGGATGGTGCCGGATGGACGGGGTATGTCTTTGTGTAAAAGGAGTATCAAAAAGCTATCGGGGGAAAAAAGCAGTGGACGGGATTTCCTTTTGCCTTGCCCCCGGGGAGGTGCTTGGACTGATTGGAACTAACGGTGCGGGGAAATCAACCACAGTTTCTATGATTGCTACCCTAGTAAAGCCGGATGAGGGGCAGATTATTTTCCAGGGGGAAGATATCCGCAAAAATCCCCGACCCCTGCGGGAGAAATTAGGCTATGTGCCGCAGGAGATCGCATTGTACGAATCCATAAGCGGCTTGGAAAACCTTAAGTTTTTTGGGCGTGCGGGAAAAATTCATGGGGGCAGGCTAAAAGAGCGGGTCAATGCATCCGCTGCGATGGTGGGACTTACGGGGGAAATGCTGAAAATGCGCGTCGGGGAGTACTCCGGGGGGATGAAGCGGCGGCTTAATATTGCAGTGGCGCTTTTGAGGGAGCCAAAACTTCTTATTTTGGATGAGCCGACTGAGGGTGTTGATATCCAGTCA
Organism: uncultured Lachnospiraceae bacterium; assembly: GCA_947177515.1. GTDB lineage: Bacteria > Bacillota > Clostridia > Lachnospirales > Lachnospiraceae > RGIG4057. Next base: position 6,856 of record CAMWUU010000057.1, on the reverse strand, counting down.
AGGAATCTGATCTTGAAGGTGGTGCGCGATCTTGCAGACCGGGGTGTGGCGGTGGTTTATGTTGGGCATCGGATGGATGAGGTTGAGCAGGTTTGTGATAGTATCTGTGTACTTGATGGAGGGCATACCATATGTAGTATGCCATTAAAGGAAGCACTTGGCACAGGGGAGAAAAGACAGACACTGGAACAGTTTTATAATAGGATTTTTGAGGGAATAAAAGAATAGGGGCTGTTTGTGCCGGAGCGTCACAGGGAGCCGATGGCAGGGACGCTCCGGATTGGATGATTGGTATGGATAGGAGCAGCAATTCCGTAAAAATTGAAAAGATCAGGCGCGCGCTGGAAGCAAAGAAATATGATGCGGCACTGGAAATAGCGAAGACGGTGGATTCTGCGAGGGTTAAGAGTGCCGCGGATTTGAGTGTGGTTGCGGAGGCTTATGACAAGAAGGGAATTTATGACACCGCGCTGGTCTATTATGAACAGATTTATCTCAAAAGCAGGACGAGGAGAATCCTGATCCATCTGATCAATCTTTGCTTAAAGCTTTCCATGGCGGATATGGCAGAATCTTATTTGCGTGATTTTTCGGAAATGGCACCGGGAGATTTCTACCGACATATTTTTCGCTATCATATTGACAGGCTGCGTGGGGAGGATACGGAGGTACTGATTTATGACCTAGAGCAGCTTAAAGCGGAAAATTTTATGGAGGATTGGGCTTATGAGCTGGCAAAGCTCTACTGGAAAAGCAGGCAGCCCGAAAAATGTGTTTCCCTGTGCAATGATATTATTCTCTGGTTTGGCAGCGGGATGTATGTGGAGCGCGCAAGGGGGCTAAGGGCTGTTTACATAAAGCGTGCCGCGCAGGATGGCGGTATTGCGGCGGAGGTGCGTAAACTGGTGGATGAGGGCAGAAGCAGACAGGAAGTGGAAGCTTTTATCGAGGAGGCGACGATGCCGGAGGGCAATACGCATTATTCCGAGGAAGAGTATAACCAGGAGCGTTTTGGAAAGCCTGTTTATGATGAGGAGGGCAGGGACGTTATCTGGAATACGCGCGAATTTGGGGCGATTACGGATGAGCAGGTAAAAGAGCAGAATACGATGGATCTTTTACAGGGGATGCAGGTGGCCGACCAAATCCGGATGAGGACGGGTGAGGAGCATGAGCTGTTAGTGCAGGTGCCGGGGGACGGGGCGCAGGAATTGCCGGAAAAAGAGGAGCTAGGGCAAAAAGCGGAGAAGCATGATAAGGGGTTTGACCGGAGAGGGGAAACCGCAGCAGAAAAGGCCGTGAGAAGACTCCAGCAGGAAAAAGCGACGAGGGAGCTTGAGATTGAGGAGAAGTTGTTGCAGATGATTGAGGAGGGGGAGAGCGAGGAAGAACTTTCTAAAGCTGTCCGTCGGATGACGGGCGGGGGGGAGTCGGAATCGATCGTGAAAGCTGCCATACAAAAGGCGCAGGAAACAAAGAAATTCCGACCTGTTCAAAAAGGGGTGGCTGTGGTTTTTCCGGGGAACCATTTGCGGGAGGAAAATATTTCTGGTAACAATATGCAAGAGGATAATTTTTCATCGGAGGAAGCGGCTTTGCCGGAGGATGGTTTTCCAGGGCTTGCACCCCTCTCCACACTTGTATCCATCCTAGAAAAACGAAATAACCGAAAGAAAAAAGGGGAAGACGATATGCTGCCGGATAAGAAGCAGGGAATAGATCTAAGACAGGAAGACGGCGGCATGGAGCCAGATAAGGAGCGGGGAATAGATCTAAGATGGACAGACGGCAGCATAGAGCCGGATAAGGAGCAGAGGATCTATCTAAAAGGGGAAGATGGCAGCATGGAGCCGGATAAGGAACAGGGAATAGATCTGGCAGGGGAAAATCAAGGGGAAGATAATATACATGGCGGTTCGGGGGATATGATGGAGGCTCCCCTTTTTTCCGGATCAGCAGAGGAAGAGGTTCAAGTGTCAGGTTTTGCGGAGCAGGAAACGGATCCAGATCCCTTGTATGAATACCCGCCAGAACTTTTTGCGGACTATGCAAGGGAAGCACCACTTTTAGATGCTTCCCTGAAAAAACGTAACCTGAAAGTGGAAGAGTTTTTTAATTCCTTTTTAGCATCACCTGATTTGCGCAGACAGATATTTACCTGTATGGAGCGCATCCTTCAGGATAAAAACAGGGCAATCAATATTATTCTGACCGGGGAGGAGAAGAGCGGGAAGACAAAACTGGCGAAATCCATTGCCAAATGCACGCAGGTATTGGGTGGGATATCTTCGCCGCGTGTGGCGGTGATCCGCGGTGATAAGTTAAACCATATTGACCTTGAAACCAAAAAGGAGCAGCTTAAGGCTACGACAATGATCGTTGAACATGCCGCTGGGATGAGCAGTGAGAAGGTGGCGCAGCTTCTTTCACTGAATGGTGATTTTGCCGGGGAAACGGCGGTGATCCTAGAGGAGGAGCGCAGACGGATGAACCATTTTCTGCGGATGAACGAGGAGCTTGACCGCGTATACATCAACCGGATCCATCTGCCGGAATGGTCAGTGGATGACTGCTTTATGCAGGCACTATGGATGCTTTACAGCAATGAATATTATATGACGGAAACAGTGGCGGAAGGCTTTCTTTATGCGGTCAGGAACCAGATTGAGGAACACCGGGACAATCCTTTTGACGCGGTATTAAGCTATACCGATGCCGTATTAAAGAGGGCGGACAAACGCATGTCGCAAATGTTGCGCGGTTTTGCCATGGATGGCAAATACAGGGAGGAGGAACTGACAATGCTGCGCAGGGAAGATTTATAAAGGTTTCCTTGCGCAGCATATCCGTTTCCTGGAATATTTATGTGCCACAGATAATATGTGGAAAGATACTTAAGAGAACAGTTTTAATATATTTTGTCTATACGTGGAATTTTACTTTCATCTCGTTTTTTAATTTCTGTCCTCCTTTGGATTCCACATTTTTTGTGATTGTGAGTACATAGGATGTATTCTGAACATAAGCCTCACGTGGTTCAATTTCGATGTAATTTCCTACTGGGTCATAGTGGATGGAAGTTTTCAGCGGCTTATCCGAGGCATCGGTGACATAAAGATTCATATTATTGACCGTCGCCGGGTTTAGGGGGGCGTTAAAGGAAACGCGCCATACGAATTTTCCGGTGCGGTATTTCATGTCCTCCTTGATGATGTCCTGCTCGTTGCCGATCACGCCTTCAATTTCGATATAATTTGACATTTTTCATCACATGCCTTTCTAAAAATTCTTTGTTTCTGATATCATGTCCTTCGGCCATGCTATCCTACAGGGATGAATCGCTTAATAGGAGCGAACACAGTTCTTTCGTTGGACAGCGAACAGGCGCAAGTATAATATCTATCGATATTATACCATGTTCTTAAAAAAAAGAATAGTGCAATTTAAAAAAGAAGAAGGGTTTATTAAGATAAACAAAGTCCAAAAACCAAGGACTTCCATATTGGGATTGTGGCTGAAGCAGAAAAATTTCGGGGAAAGACCTCTGTCTGGCTGCACGGGATTAGCGCAGACAGAATCACATGGAATTAACACTTCTGCGCCCTGATAACCTGCAATGCATAAGGAGAATGGAACACAGCAGTTTTATGTAAAATGGGCGGACTTGCTAGGGGAAGATAAAAAAAGTGCTGGCATTTGGGAAGGAATCGTGCTATAATGACGCGCAGGCTTTCCTTTACCATATCTATATAACCCTATATGGGAAAATAATCCAAAACCAGTTATTGATTCAAAACGGGGAAAGGGAGAGCCATGTGGATTGTAAGGAGGAAGGTGGAATCTGTTAAATGACTTATTGATACCACCTGGATAAGAATGGGAAAAGAATTGTGGAAAGCGGGCAATATGCTCTATCCCCTTCCGGTGGTTATGGTAAGCTGCGCGGAGGAGGGAAAACATAATATTATCACCGTGGCATGGGCGGGAACGGTTTGTACCAATCCGCCGATGCTTTCGATTTGTGTGCGTCCAGAGCGGTTTTCCTACGGGCTGATTGCGCGGACAAAAGAATTTGTTGTAAACCTAACTACGAAGGAACTTGTTCGCGCTTGTGATTACTGCGGCGTGAAATCCGGGCGGGATGTGGATAAATTTAAAGAAACCGGGCTGACTGCTGAGGCTGCGACCTATGTGAAGGCACCGTTGATCGCGCAGTCCCCGGTTAATATTGAGTGCAGTGTAAAGGAGATACTGAAATTAGGTTCACATGATATGTTTCTTGCTAAAGTGCTGGGCGTGCATGTGGATAAACAATATATGGAAAAAAATGGAAAATTTGAGTTAAACCGTGCGCAGCCAGTTGTCTACTCTCACGGGGAATATTATGGGCTTGGGGAGCTGCTTGGCAGTTTTGGCTATTCTGTAAAGAAGAAGGGGAAAAAATAAATGGGTAATAATGTTATATTAATCGGTATGCCAGGAGCCGGGAAAAGTACACTCGGTGTTGTGCTTGCCAAAACCCTGGGCTTTCGTTTTCTGGATTCCGATCTTTTAATCCAGGAAAGGGAAGGGGCATTGCTGTGCGAAATTATTGAGCAAAAGGGACTAGATGGTTTCCTTTCCATTGAGGAGGAAGTAAATGCTTCAATAGAAGCGGAGAATACTGTAATTGCGACCGGAGGCAGCGCGGTCTACGGCGCGCGGGCGATGGAACATTTAAAAGGAATCGGGACAGTGATTTATATCCGTCTTTCCCTGCAGGAGATTATTTCCCGTGTCGGGGATGTCAAACACAGGGGGATTGCGCTTAGGAAGGGACAGAGTTTTTCACAGCTCTACGAACAGCGGTGCCCGCTCTATGAAAAGTATGCAGATATTGTGATTGATGCAGAAGGACTTTCGATAGAAAAATTGGTAAAAATGATGGGAAATCGCCTAAAAGGGACAATTCTGCGATGAAACCCAAAGTTTCCTGTTTACAAATGCCGTCTTTGTGTTATAATGGAAGACATGAAGTGTTTTTATTTGGCCGGGAATTAGTAATAATTTCCCGTGATGGTGCTTATTTGTGCACCGGGGGTAGTGGCAGAACAGACTGCACGGGTTAGATTGGAGATAGTGATGGATCAATATATTATAAAGGGCGGCAAAGCGCTCGCAGGTGAGATTTCAGTAAGCGGGGCGAAAAATGCCGCGCTTGGTATTTTGGCAGCGGCAGTAATGGCAGATGAAACAGTGACAGTGGAGAATCTTCCGGATATCCGGGATATAGATATACTTTTACAGGTGATCGCCTCCGTGGGGGCAGTAGTGGAACGGGTTGATAAGCATTGTGTCCGGATTAACGGCGGGACAATAAATACGATTATAGTAGCAAATGATAACAGCCGCAAGATACGCGGTTCCTATTACCTGCTGGGGGCATTGCTTGGCAAATACAAGAGTGCACATGTCCTGCTCCCGGGGGGATGTGATATCGGCAGCCGTCCGATCGACCAGCATATCAAGGGATTTGAAGTACTAGGGGCGACCGTCCGCATCCAGCACGGTATGATTGAGGCGGAGGCGGTGGATCTGGTCGGGAACCATATTTATCTTGATATGGCAAGCGTCGGTGCCACAATCAATATTATGATGGCCGCAGTGATGGCGGAGGGACAGACGATTATCGAAAATTCAGCGAAGGAGCCGCATGTGGTTGATGTGGCAAACTTCCTCAATAGCATGGGGGCAAATATTAAGGGTGCCGGTACGGATGTGATCCGAATTGTCGGCGTACCAAAGCTCCATGGCAGTACATATTCCATAATCCCGGATCAGATTGAGGCTGGGACATTTATGATTGCAGCGGCAGCGACTAAGGGTGATGTAACCGTGCGCAATGTTATCCCGCGCCATATGGAGGCGCTGACAGCAAAGCTTGTGGAGCTTGGCGCAGAGGTGGAGGAGTATGACGATGCCATCCGCGTGGTGGCTACAAAGCGCTTAGGATCCACGCAGATCAAGACACTGCCTTATCCGGGTTTCCCGACGGATATGCAGCCGCAGATAACGGCACTTCTGGCAGTCTGTTCTGGCACAAGTATTATTACCGAGGGGATCTATGAGAACCGTTTCAAGTATGTGGATGAGCTGGCGCGCATGGGGACAAATATCAAGGTTGAAGGTAATAACGCGATTGTAAATGGGGTTGCGGAACTAACTGGTGCAAGTGTTGTCGCACCAGATCTGCGCGCGGGTGCGGCGCTTGTGATTGCAGGGCTGGTGGCGGAGGGTTATACGACAGTCGAACAGATACGCTATGTGGAGCGCGGTTATGAGTGTTTTGAGAAGAAGATGCGCGACCTTGGTGCGGATATGGAAAAGGTGGACTCCGAGGATATGAAAGCAGTACAAAAATTTAAGTTAAAAGTTGGATAATTAAGAACGGAAACTGCCAAAATTCGACTTTCCATATGAATAAAAATGATTCTTTATAATGGGGCAGGGGGAGATGTATCTCCCTGCCTGGTTTTGGTATGAATTTTTAAATGTAAATATATGGAAAGATTCTGTATGCATTTTTGGCATTAAAGATTTTGAAACTTTGCGCCTACCTAATTATTATCCAAACTGAAATTTACTTTAGTCATACCTTATATTTTCTTGCGGAAATAAAATGATAATTTTTGGTAACCCAAATGTTCATAAAAACCATGCGCATTTGTCCGTTGGATACCGGATGCAAGTCCAATAAGTGAAATGTTTCGCCCACCTGCCAGCTTCTCAACACGTTCCATCAGCATTTTCCCTATACCGCGATGCTGAAATTCAGGCAAAACGGCAAGTCCGTTCACTTTAATGTATCCGTTTGGCG
>CAMWUU010000056.1 GCA_947177515.1 uncultured Lachnospiraceae bacterium | reverse complement strand
GGAGTTGGTATTATGCAATATATTATCAGCGGTAGAAATATCGAGGTTACCGAGGGGTTAAAAAGTGCGGTTTACGACAAATTGGGAAAGAAGCTTTCGCGCTATTTTACGGAGGATACCGAAGTACATGTAACATTCAGCGTGGAAAAGGAGCGCCAGAAAGTGGAAGTAACGATCCCGATGCGGGGGACGGTAATCCGTGCGGAGCAGGTAAGCAGTGACATGTATGCCTCCATTGACCTGATTGAGGAAGTGATCGAGCGCCAGTTGCGTAAGTATAAGAACAAACTAGTTGACCAGAAACAGTCCGCCCTAAGTTTAAGCCAGGCTTTCCTAGACGAGGAGGAAAGTGAGGAAGAAGAAATTATTATCAGTAAGGTAAAACACTTTGCAATGAAGCCGATGGATGCAGAGGAAGCCTGCGTGCAGATGGAACTGACCGGGCATAGTTTTTACGTGTTCCGCAACGCGGACACTGACGAAGTCAATGTGGTATATAAGAGGAAAAACGGAACTTACGGTATTATCGAACCGGAATTCTAAGTGTGGGTCAGCCGCCCATCCATAAAAGGTTTTTTCTGGCTGGCCGGGTGTGGAAAACGCCTGGCCAGCCGTTTTTTTGAAAAAAAATTTGTTTTCCGGGCAAAAATTAGTTGAATCCTTTGCAATGAAATGGTACAATGGCATACAAGGCTTGCAGGATACGGCTGTAAGCGGTTCAATAAACTACCTCGGTGGATTGGAACAAATCAGAATGTAAGAGGCGGTGCACAAGGGGAAATGATAAGAAGCCTGGCACCGCGGTATGGAGGAACAGATGGGATTAATTGCAAAGATATTTGGAACCCACAGTGAGCGTGAGATCAAGAGGATCGAACCCTTAGCAGATCAGATCGAGGCGCTTGAGCCGGAGTACGAAAAACTCTCCGATGAGGAACTTGCGCATAAGACGCTGGAGTTTAAGGAACGTCTTAAGGAAGGTGAAACGCTGGACGATCTGCTTGTTGAGGCGTATGCGACCGTGCGCGAGGCGGGCAAGCGGACGCTTGGGCAAAGAGCCTACCATGTGCAGCTTCTGGGCGGCATCATCCTGCACCAGGGACGTATCGCGGAGATGAAGACCGGCGAGGGCAAGACCCTTGTTTTAACGTTCCCTTCCTATCTCAATGCCTTAGAGGGCAAAGGTGTCCATGTGGTTACGGTCAATGATTACCTGGCCAAAAGAGATACGGAGTGGATGGGACAGATCCACCGTTTCCTTGGTTTAAGTGTTGGCTGTATCTTAAATAGCATGAGCAATGATGAGCGCCGCGAGGCCTACGCATGTGATATCACATACGGGACGAACAACGAACTCGGGTTTGATTACCTTAGGGATAATATGGTACTTTACAAGGAGCAGCTCGTTATGCGCGACCTTCATTTTGCCATTATCGACGAGGTGGACTCGGTACTGATCGACGAGGCCAGGACACCACTTATTATTTCCGGGCAGAGCGGGAAATCCACGAGCCTGTATGAAGCCTGTGATATCCTGGCTCGTCAGCTAAAGCGGGGAACCGAGAAGGAACTCTCGAAGATGGATGTTATCATGGGGGAGGATTCCCAGGAGTCCGGCGATTTCATTGTTAATGAAAAAGATAAAAATGTAAATCTTACGGAGGAAGGCGTTACGAAGGTGGAGAAATTTTTCCATATCGAGAATCTCGCCGACCCGCAGAACCTTGAAATCCAGCATAATATCATCCTTGCACTGCGCGCACATTATCTGATGGCACGCGACAAGGATTATGTCGTAAAAGATGACGAGGTGCTGATTGTCGATGACTTCACCGGGCGTATAATGCCGGGCAGACGCTATTCCGATGGTCTTCACCAGGCGATTGAGGCGAAAGAACATGTTAAGGTAAAGCGTGAAAGCAAGACACTTGCAACCATTACGTTCCAGAACTTTTTTAACAAATACGCAAGGAAATGTGGTGCGACTGGTACAGCACTTACCGAGGAAAACGAGTTCCGTGAGATTTATGGCATGGACGTGGTCGAGGTGCCGACCAACCGCCCAATTGCAAGAAAAGATTTAAATGATGCCGTTTATAAGACCAAGAGGGAAAAGCTTACTGCCGTGATCGAGGAGATTGCAAGTGCCCATGAGAAGGGACAGCCGGTTCTAGTCGGCACAATCACCATCGAAGCCTCCGAGGAAATCAGCGCACTCTTAAAAAAGCGCGGCATCCCGCACAAGGTCCTGAATGCGAAATTCCATGAGCTTGAGGCAGAGATCGTTGCGGACGCAGGCCAGAGGGGAGCTGTGACCATTGCGACGAATATGGCAGGCCGCGGTACGGATATTAAGCTTGGCGAGGGTGTAAAAGAACTGGGCGGACTGAAAATTATTGGAACGGAGCGCCATGAATCAAGGCGTATTGACAACCAGCTCCGCGGGCGTGCCGGCCGTCAGGGTGACCCGGGCGAGTCCCGTTTTTATATTTCGCTCGAGGACGACCTGATGCGCCTGTTTGGTTCGGAGAGAATGATTGCAATGTTTAATTCCCTCGGTCTTCCGGATGGTGAGCAGATTGAGCACAAGATGCTAAGCAGTGCGATTGAAAAGGCGCAGAAAAAGATAGAGGGCAATAACTTCGGTATCCGCAAGAACCTGCTTGAATACGACCAGGTCAATAACGAGCAGCGTGAGATTATTTATGGAGAGCGCCACAAGGTTCTCGACGGTGAGAATATGCGTGATTCCATTTTCAAAATGATTACGGATACTGTGGAAAGTGCGGTGAACCGCTGTATCGCGGAAGATGCGCTGCCGGAGGAATGGGATCTGGCAGAATTAAACAGCCTGCTTCTCCCTATCTTCCCGATTCCGCCGGTTGTGTTGGATGATGAAATGTTAAAACACGGCAAACGTGACACACTCAGCCAGCACTTAAAGGAGGAGGCAGTTCGCTTCTATGAGGCGAAGGAAGCCGAATTCCCGGAAAAAGAACAGCTTCGGGAAGTGGAACGTGTGATCCTGCTGAACGTGATTGACCGCAAGTGGATGGATCACATCGATGATATGGATCAGCTTCGCCAGGGCATTGGTTTGCAGGCACTCGGTCAGAAGAACCCGCTGACTGAATACAAATTCATGGGGTATGACATGTTCAACGCCATGACAACAGCAATCGCGGAAGACACCGTGCGCGGGCTGATGCACCTGCGCATCGAGCAGAAAGTGGAGCGCGAAGAAGTCGCGAAAGTAACCGGAACCAACAAGGATGAATCAGTAGCAAAGCAGCCGGTAAAGCGCACCGCAAAAAAAGTGCAGCCAAACGACCTTTGCCCTTGTGGGAGCGGACTCAAATATAAATTCTGCTGCGGCAAAAAAGCTATAAAATAATGGGAATCTGCGGAACTTAAAAACAGCATATTCCCGAAAAGTACCAGAAAGGAAAATCTGGGAGCAGTGCGGACAGATTTTGCTTTCCAGAGTTTAGGGTACTGGGAGGGAATCTGCGGAACTTAAAAACAGCATATTCCCGAAAAGTACCAGAAAGGAAAATCTGGGAGCAGTGCGGACAGATTTTGCTTTCCAGAGTTAGGGTACTGGGAGGGAATATGCGGAACTTAAAATAAGAAAGAGGTGAGATTAGTGGTTGAATTAGACCAGGTCAAGTATACACTTGGCACATATGACAAACCGTTAATTGAAGTGGGGGATTCACTTTGACCTCGCTAACAAACAATTAAGAGTCGAGGAAATCGAAGGGATTATGGAAGAGTCTGGCTTCTGGGATTCGGCAGAAAAAAGCCAGGCATATGTAAAAGAACTCAAAAACTTAAAGGATGTCATCGCGCAGTACGCCGATCTAAAACAGCGTTATGAGGACATCTACATGCTGATCGAGCTGGCCAACGAGGAAAACGATATATCAATGGTACCAGAAATCCAGAAAGAAGCAGCAGCATTTGTAGAAGAATTCGAAGAATTGCGCCTTGACACACTGCTCTCGGATGAATATGACAAAGACAATGCCATCCTAACACTACATGCGGGCGCAGGAGGCACGGAAAGCTGTGACTGGGCCAGTATGCTCAGCCGCATGTACCAGAAGTGGGCGGATCGAAAAGGCTATACCACAGAAATCCTTGACTTTCTGGACGGGGATGAGGCGGGTTTAAAATCCATCACAATACAGATCAATGGATTAAACGCCTACGGGCACCTAAAATCCGAGCGCGGCGTGCATCGTCTGGTGCGCATATCGCCATTCAATGCAGCAGGGAAACGCCAGACCTCGTTTGTATCTTGTGATATAATGCCAGATATCGAGGAAGACCTGGATGTGGAAATCAATGACGAGGACTTGCGCATTGATACCTACCGTTCTAGCGGGGCAGGCGGGCAGCATGTCAACAAGACTTCCTCCGCCATCCGTATTACACACCTGCCAACCGGCATTGTTGTACAGTGCCAGAATGAGCGTTCGCAGTTTCAAAACAAAGATAAGGCAATGCAGATGTTAAAGGCAAAGCTATATCTGTTAAAGCAGCAGGAAAACCAGGCGAAAGAATCCGGGATCCGCGGTGAAGTGCGCGACATCAATTTTGGCAACCAGATTCGTTCCTATGTGCTCCAGCCATATACCATGGTCAAGGATCACCGCACAGGAGCGGAGATTGCAAATGCGCAGGCTGTACTTGACGGCGGGATTGACCCATTTATCAACGCGTATCTGAAATGGATCAATATGAAACCGGAGGAAGAAAATTAGTGCTCTGTCGCACGATTCTTCGCCCTGCCGGGAAAATATCCTGTACCGTTTCGCCAGATATAATATATCCTTGCGATCGCTAAAACTTGCCAAACAACCCGACTCATGGGTGAAAGGTTCCGGGAACTGACGGCAAATTTCATCGCTCGTGAGTATAAACAGTGCCGGGGCATTTAGATCAGTATTGTGCCCAAAGGATGTAAGAAAGTGGAAACAAACGTGAGAGAGGTGGAAAAAATCGAATGATGACAAAACAAGTCATATTTAAATTGGGAAGCGAACAATACGGGATGGATATCTCGCTAGTAAGCGGGATAGAAAACTATACAAGGGTTGTCCCGATACCGAATGCCCCGGCGCATATCATCGGCATCCTGAACCTGCGCGGAAATGTTATCCCCATCTACAGCCTGCGTAGGAAATTTAACATGGAAGAAATTATGGGAACGGCAGCAACGCAGCTTCTCGTTACAAACTGCAGGGGGATTTTGGTCGGCTATAAGGTCGATTCCGTTTCGGAAATCATTGAAATCGACGAGTCCCTGATCCGCCCAATGCCGCCGATTGTAAAAACGATGGAAACAAGCTATGCCAAGGGAGTTACCGAAAAAAAAGGGCAATTGATTGTGCTGTTGGATATCGAAAACATCCTAAACGAGCAGGAGCGAGAAGCCGTCAGGGAATTTGCAGAAGAAAGCAAAAAAGAAGAATAAACACAAAATTGGTTGGGGAACCCGCAGACAGGACAGGAGGGTTCCCCAATCTTTTTTTACCTTATAATTTTAGATAGTTTATAAATTTAAATATTAATCTATATATATTTGCATTAAATAATCCAGATTCGTCCATATCCAGCCAATCGACAAATTTGTGTAAGTCAATATTCCCTATTACTTGACATAACTTTCCTTTTATGTTAAAATTATGCTATCTATAATAAGGAAAGTAATGGAAGTTAATGTAATACAGGTTGAAAGGGGATGGAGTGCAAAATGGAAGAGTTAAATAATGGGAATAACCTGGAAGAATGCAACCTGTTGTTTTTTATATTTTCAATGCAGCGAGCTGACAAGTCACCTGACAAATTTGAATATGTCCTTACATGGAAAGAATATCAGATGGAATATATCTGGGGATGTTTTCAGGCAATGATATTTATGAAAAGGCGGGACTGGGCGGAATCCCTTTTTTCAAAGTACAGTAAGATGATAGCGGAAGAAGAACAAAAACATGGGATGCGATGCAATGGGGAGGAACTGCAAAAAGAACAGGAGAATACAGAATCCCTGTGGAAGATGAATCTTTGCCGTGGACGGGCAATGATTGCCTATTGGATAGATGGGAACCTAAAAGAGGCAGAAGATTACCTAGTGCAGGCACTAAAAGCAACCTTCCCGGACTGGGAGTCGGAAGAGTGGGAAGGGATGCAGATTTCCCTGATGGAATTGGAAAATGCACTTGCGCTGGTGCGCGTGTGGAAAGAACAGGGAAATGACGGGGGAAAAGCAGCCAGCGCAAAAAAGCTGCTGATGCGCTGCGGGCAGTATATACATAAATCTGTAACGGATAAGGAGGAACATGCGAAAATTTTCAGTAAGTATGCATGGATGGCAGCGAAGGAGCAGATGGATATGGGAGATCCCAAAGGAGCGCTTTTGCTTTGTATCAAGGCAATTACGGAGCTTGGACGGTTTGGAATTGAATATTTTATGATTCCGCTGTTAAAAGATATGACAGCTTATCACAGAAGGTTCGAAGGCTGCCAAGAATCCACAGGGAACAGGAAGGACAAAGAAAAATTCATAGAACAGTATAAAGAGCTTCAAAGGCAGATTGGAAACCGTGAGATTTTTCTGTCAAAAAAACGCTGCGAAAACTATCTGGGTGTATTAGAGCGCCTGCGGGAGCATTTTCTTTATAAATGGTATCCGGAAAACTCCCTGTTTTGGAATTGCTGGCAGAAAATGTATTATCTTGACTGTGAGATTGTTATGAAGGAACGGATTGCACTTGGAATAACCCAGGAAAACCTGGCAGATGAAATATATAAGTTTGAGGGGGAGATCGGGCGGTTTGAGCGTCGGGAAGTAATGATAAACAATCAAAAATATGCCAGGATTATGAAAAAGTTGGGTTTGCCGGGCAAGAAGCGTTTCAATAATATTAACACAACCCTGCAAAAAGTCCTGGAATTACAGAGGGATATTCAGTCCTGTGCGGGCAAGCATCAGTATGACGGGATAAAAGTCCTGTTGCGGCAAATGGAAGAGAAACTGGATATGGATGTGATGGAAAACTGGCGGACGGTGCGCTACTATTATAATGTAATTGCGATGAATGAGAAGAGCAGACCATACGAGGAGATTCTTTTGGAAGATCGGAAGCTGCTTGAACTGACATGGCATATCCCACTCGAAACATTGGGGGAGCAGGCAACCCTAGAACCAAAAAGGCGGAGAGTAAAAAATAGGAAAGGAGGAAAAAGCAAAAAGCCTCACCGGAAGAAAAAGACGATTTACCGCTCTCCAATGAAAATAGAGGCTCTTCTTCTAAACCAGATTGCCACACTGTTAAAATTGCTTGGGAGAGAGGAGGAAGCAAAGAATCTGTATAGGGGTGTGACACATATGATAGAAAGGAGCATGGTAAGGCCGGAATATCAGTATCGATCTTATTCATTGCTACTCGGTAATATGGCGAAAACGAATTGTTCCATTGAAGATGCAGAAAAAGCAATAAAGCTAAGTTTGAGATGTGGGAAGATAGGAGGAGTGGGAGTTGACTATCTTACGATTGCATGTGTAATGTTGGATGACAGCTCAAACAGGGAGTGCTGTATCCAGATGATGAAGGATATTTACTGCCTGTATGAGCTGTTGGATGACCGTAAAAATATGCGTATTCTGGAAGATTATTTCAGAGGTGAATTTGGTATGGAGATCAACGGAAATTAATCTCTGTCAATATGGTCTTCTGAAGGGTTTGGTTTTTTAGAATTTAAAGTGGCTACTGTTGTGTTATTGTTATCCGGTTCCGCTGCGTCCGCCTGCTTCTCTGTTATCAAGCCAAGCAGTAGGAGTAGTGCAGTGAAACTGCAAAGGATGCATTTTTGAAAATGCGACTTCAAATTTTTGTTCTTCTTCATAGAAACCTCTCTTTCTGCGCATGGAATGCGTCTTGTCATGTATAATATGGAATTTTTTGTAACCATCCCGGGAAAATAATCATCTTTCCTGGGACGGTTTCTATTATAAACGATAACCGCCTGGGGAAAAATAGCATTTGGATACAAAAATTCGCAAATATTTTTGCTTAAATGCTATTTTTCCCCCTAAAGTATGCAGTTATAATCTGGGGAAAGAAGAAAAAAGAAGTTTTTAGGGGATTAATATGGATTAACCAGAACAGAGTTGGTTTCCATATGATTTGATATAAATGAAATAAATAATTTGTCAAATCAGATTTATTTTGCTACCGGTTATAAAGGTTCAATAGTGGAAATATATAATAATCCAGGTGAAAATGGTTTAGCGCAAGTATATTTTATCATAAAAAAATTTAGTAACATCATCAGGCAGGTTTAAAGTCCCTATATACTGGAAGCATAGACTATAAGAATAGAAAGATTAAACAATTTATTAATAGTATAGAATTTTTGTAACCGCCCTAGGAAAGATGGATTTATTTTCTTGGGGCGGTTTCTATTACAAACGATAACCAGAGGGGGAAAACTAGCATTTGAGCACAAAAATTCGCAAATATTTTTGTATAAATGCTATTTTTCCCCAGAGGGTTGTGTGGTATAATATGGATAGTGAAGAAAGGGGAAGTTGAGATGCGTAATTTGGTATGGGCTTTCCAGTCTGTTATCAATCACGGTCAAAGATATTAGTTCCGGACAGTGGGATTACAGGAACAGAGGGAAAGTTACATATAGATTCCGGATTCTGGGCTAGATAGGAGATAGAAAAAAATTGGGAAATTGATAATATTGATGAATGGAGTTAGTCTATTAAGCTATGTATTTTTTTAACCAAGTTTTTCTTTGTAATTCAATTCCCTGGTAAAAGAACCAGGGAATTGAATTATATTATGTTTTGATTATCTATGGAGAGGTAATAAGATGATTAAGAATTATTTTCAAAGGTGCATTTTTATTATGGTCGGTACTTGCTTGTTAGTTTCTTGTGGCAAAAAAGAGAATAAATCGGAGAATAATATGCAAGCAGGTTCGATTGATATGGTAACAAATGCTGATGATAATTTATTTATCGATGGAACTATATCAGATAAGACAAATAATAAATTGAAAGATAACAATGATGAACAAAGGAATAGTGTAGAAAATGATCCAATAAATATAGAAAAGGAAGGAAATTCAGATCTTTCCTTTAACTCTTTAGAGAACTATAAAGAACGAAATATTCCTTCTATCTATACACAGGATAACGAAAACGAATGGTATTGTAATGTCCTTTTAAATAAGGATGGGGAAATTGAGTATTATACCCTGTCGGAAGACGCAGATGGTAATTCGATGTGGAGATACACCTTAAAAGAGGGGGAAACGGCAAAAATGCAGGAGGTGTCCGGGGATTCAAAAGAGAATACCCAAACTGTCTGGAATGCTAAGAACGGTCTTTCCTGGTTCCGGGAGCCAGTTCATTGGATAGAGGAAATTAAGTCAAAGATCAGTTATGGCAGGGTAGTTTTCTTCCGGGGTGAAGATCATAACGATTATGCATGGTATATGGGGGAAGGGGAAAAGCCCCATCTGGTAAGACGGGAAGGGGACTCCTGCACGGAGATTTTGATTCCTGACTGGCGAATTACAGAACAGGCCGTGGTTGCGGTACTTGAAAATGGAAATATTGTTTCTGCGGATGTTGGAAGGGAATGTTTTGTTTATAACCAGGAGGATGGCAGCCTGCTAAATAGGTTTGAGTGTGGCTGGTATGAAAGTATTTGTGTAAAGGGTAATATTATTTATATTACAACACGCGGAGGCGCATCGGTGCAGCGTTATGACGCGCAGGAACAGGAATTCCTTCCAACTATTGAGGCAGGGTTTGACAACTCTGTCCGGATTGCCTTGCAGGAGGACAGTGTTTATGTCTGCACCCCAAGCGGGATCTTTTGTGCAAAGGAAACTGGGACGATGTTCCAGAAAATATTGGAGGCAGGGACATTCCATTTTGCAAAGGATACAGGGAATATGCTTAAATTCTTTGTAATTGGGGAGGCGTTTTACATTGTATATGGGGAAGATAAGGGGTGTATCAAGAAATATTCCCCAATGTTGGAGGGGGAAGTGGCTTCGGATTCTTTAACCATTTATTCCCTGACAAGTAACGATATTATACTTGATATCATTTCGGAATTCCAAAATGAATACCCGGATATTGAATTACTTTATGAAACCGGGGAAGGCGGGGATGGGAGTGTTTCCATAGCAGATCGTATCCGTGCCCTGAATACAAGAATTCTGGCAGGGGATGGACCGGATATGCTGCTGTTGGATGGTCTGCCAGCGGATTCCTACATAGGGAAGGGAATTCTGGAGGATATGACCCCTATGCTGGAAAGCGTAAAAGGGGAACTGATGCCAAATATTCTATCTGCCTATACGGTGGAAGATAAAATATATATGTTGCCGCTGCGTATCCGGATCCCGGTATTTTTGACAACAGGACAGGAGCCGGGGTTATATTCCACCCTGGAAGCGTTAGTAAATTATTCGGAGCGGGATGGGCGTATTACACCGGAATACCAGTCCTATATGGATTTGCTTGAAATTCTGTATTATAATTATATGCCTGAAATAGTGTCGGAAGCGGGGGAGGTAAACCGTGCATCAATCGCGGAGTTTTTGGGGTTGGTAAAACGGTTTTGTGTATCGGAGCAGGCAGTGGAAGAACAGATGGATCGAGCTATTTATATGGAAGGACGTGCAGTTGGTGTACTTTTAAATCATCATGATGCAGATTTTGCATTTACGGTGATTAATGGTGGATATACGCTGGGCGTAAACCCTGCGGCGGTTGAATCAAGAGGTGGAGAAATTGTTGGAAATAATGGATTATTTTTTCCAAATGGTTTAATAGGAGTGAATAAATTATCCAATAAGAAAGAACTGGCGCGTTTTTTTGTTGAATTTATTTTTTCTTATGATGCGCAGGAAAGGGATGTAGCTAGTGCGGGATATCCGATATATACACCAATATTAGATAAGTTTGCACAGGTAGATGCTTCTAATTCTAGCAGAAGTTTTGGAACTCCAGATGGGTTAAGGGTCAGTTTAAGGTTTTTTACCCAGGAAGAATCCGCCAAAATGATTCAGATTGTAAAAGAAGTGCATACCCCATTCACCATGGATGACAGTATATGGGAAATTTTTCGCACTGCAGGAGAAGATTATTTAAAGGGAAATAAGGACTTGGGTAAAAGTGTGGAAGAGATTGCGGAGCGGATACAGCTATATTTGTATGAGTAAAAGGATAAAGGAGAAAGAATAAAATGGACAAGGAAGTACTGATACAGTATTTTGAACAATTAGTGCCAGATGGAAATTGGAATCGTATGGGGATGACTTTTCAGACAGAGAAAACCAAGTATCATTATGATAATGGGACAGGTAAAGTATTTTCTTGTGAAGACAAGGAATTTAAGTAAGGAGGAACATGCGAAAATTTTCAGTAAACTAGAACAGAGTTGGTTTCCATATGATTTGATATAAATGAAATAAATAATTTGTCGAATCAGATTTATTTTGCTACCAGTTATAAAGGTTTAATAGTGGAAATATATAACAATCCAGGTGAAAATGGTTTAGCGCAAGTATATTTTATCATAAAAAAATTTAGTAACATCATCAGGCAGGTTTAAAGTCCCTATATACTGGAAGCATAGACTATAAGAATAGAAAGATTAAACAATTTATTAATAGTATAGAATTTTTGTAACCGCCCTAGGAAAGATGGATTTATTTTCTTGGGGCGGTTTCTATTACAAACGATAACCAGAGGGGGAAAACTAGCATTTGAGCACAAAAATTCGCAAATATTTTTGTATAAATGCTATTTTTCCCCAGAGGGTTGTGTGGTATAATATGGATAGTGAAGAAAGGGGAAGTTGAGATGCGTAATTTGGTATGGGCTTTCCAGTCTGTTATCAATCACGGTCAAAGATATTAGTTCCGGACAGTGGGATTACAGGAACAGAGGGAAAGTTACATATAGATTCCGGATTCTGGGCTAGATAGGAGATGGAAAATTTCAGGAAAGGAGGTGAAAAGTATGAAGTTAGTTCTTCCTGTGGGACGGGACAAGATGGTAACAGCGGCAGAGTTTGATGTGGAGCCGAGGTTTGGGTGTGCTTGCTCTTATGTAAATGGTAAATACTTGACAGATGATAATGCTAGAGCATTTCCGCCAGGTCCTTATCCTTTTGATTGCCAGTGTGATTGTTCTTATGGTAATGAGAATTATACAGCAAATTACGGACTCGGATTTAACGGTGACGAGTGGTAGTATTTACAGGTAAGATTCCGATCCCAGATCCTATTGTGATCAGGGATCGGAACTAATTAAGGTAATTTTGTAAGGAAAGGAAATAAGAATGAAAAACGGAAAACTTGCAGAGTTGTTATCTGTTTTATTGAGTGTTTGTTTACTAGCTGGATGTGGGAAAATACAAGGGGAAGAAAAAATGATAACTGGGGAAGGAAATCAACCAACCTATAGTGTGGATGAGGAGGAGCCTTTGGAAAAAGAAGAAAAACTAAAAGAGGGAAACCTTAAGCAGAATGAAGGGGAAATAGAAGAAAATGTTGATTATGGGGGAAATATAAATCCGGATATTCCTTTTGAACTGCTCGAAAATTATAAGGAAAAGAATATCCCGTCCGTTTATACACAGGAGAATGAAAATGAGTTTCCTTGCAATGTTCTTTTAAACCAGGACAATGAAATTGAATATTATACAGTCGCCAACGAAGAGGACGGTTATTATATATGGAGATACACCTTGCGGGAAGGGGTAACAAAGGAGGAAGCGGATGGGAATC
>CAMWUU010000055.1 GCA_947177515.1 uncultured Lachnospiraceae bacterium | reverse complement strand
AAATAATATGTTATATGAAAGGACACAAACAAGAAGCAGTTAAAAATAGTTACTTATTGGACTAAGGATATACTTATATTTTTATCTATGCAACTGATTATCGGCATGACATTTACAAGACTACAAATATTCCATGAATATAGCAATATAGAGATTATATTAGCTATAATTATAGCAGGATTACCATTTTACTTAATTACGAAATTATATAAAGTAATCAAACATATAAAATTATTCAGGTTATTAAACAAAGTAAAAGATAAACAATGGATAAAGCCAACACCGACAGGAAATGTATTAACAGCTTTAATATTATCAATTATATCATTGATTTTTGAGATAATAGGTGCAGTAAATATATTTAGGTAATATAAAATTACAATAGACTATACACAAATAAATATGTAACAGCCTGATATAATAACATGTATAATATTTATGACAGCAGGTTTTATTATAAGCACTATAGTAGTAGGCATGAGAAGATACAGTATAATAAATTCAATAAGTATCATATTGTATATAAGAATTAGGACATTTATAGCATTATACATACTTGTAGTAATTATCTTGACAATGCTTACATCCGTGGCTTTATTTTAGCTATATGCAAATAGTAGTTGATATGCTAAAATACATATAAAAATCAACTATGAAATATTAGAGGGATAGGAATATGTATTCAGTTACTAAAAGAATTAGCATGATAAAACAGCCTCGAGGGGGCTATATAAACAAAAAGGAACTTACAATTACTCAACTGGAAGATGGCATAACATTAAATGAAAGTGAGAACATACACGCAAGTTTAGTAGGTCTTGCAGTTGATTATATGACCAGATTTATGATGGGTGCTGAAAGAGAAGGAGCTTTTTCAATCTCATTAAAGGGTGCCATGTCTTTAGATTTGTTTACAGCAGATAAAAAGCAATCAGCAATGAAAAATGCAGTAAAATTACTATCAGATATCGAAGGAATTGACAAAAAATCCATAACAAATGCTTGTAAGTTGGCAGGTTATGATGTTTGCTTTAGAGCTGGAATAATGGGTTATAGACCAGTAGAGGAAATTAACCCCGATGCAGATACAATAGAAAATATTATGACTATGATCAACCGAAGTATTTCTTTCTGGAAAGAATATGGACCTATAACCAAAGATGGATTTACTTTTGAGGGTGGATATACAGATACCATTTCCACGGGTGACGGTGATTATTTGGCGAAGGATACATTATGGGATTTTAAGGTATCAAAAGATGAACCAAAGCCAAAATACACATTACAGTTACTGGTATATTATATCATGGGTATGCATTCAGTCCACAAAGAGTTTAAAAGCATTAAGAACCTCGGAATATATAATCCACGTATGAATAAAGTATATACAGTAGATATTGATACAATATCTCGGTCAGTGATTGATGAAGTATCAAAAGAAGTAATTGGATACTAGTGGAGTATACTCCCTTTTTAAATTGTGTACCTGTATGTTAACTTTATTTAAGAACTAAGTGAGGATAAGAAGATGGTAGAACGAAACAGGCTGATTTTATGGGGATGGTTCAGTTCGGAAATTGTTAAAAATAAACTAATACCGGATATGGAAAAAAATATTTTGCAATATGGAGTGAGCTCTCCAATTGCCTATAAAAAATTTCAAAAAAATAAATATGCCCTGAATAGTTTATATTTTCATCATTCCTATGCGGAAAGCGACATACCGATAGGACAGAACTACACAAAAATAGCATTGATGGATAACTATAAAATATTGCGAAATTCAATTCAAACCTGCCATTCAGAGGTTATATGCTTTTTTACTTGCGATCCTAAGATGCAACCTTCTGAACATGCAATGCGAGGACATCATGAACTCAGCTTAATACAATTTAAACAAGGAATTCCACGAATGATTTATAATGAATTATTTGAGATAACAGAATTACCTTTTAGTCCGGATAAAAAACAAATATGCCTTTATTAGTAATGAAATTACAAAAGTTGAGAAATATACTGTTTATCAAAATTTCATGATAATAAGCAATGGGAACACTTTCCCGAAAAGGGAGAAAAAGAAAAAAAACTATTTAAATAAAAAAACTATTGACAGGTACGGATGATGGTGTTATAATACATTAAAAATTTAATACTCCAAACCGTTGAAGCGGAGATAACGGCAATGATGCCTTTACAGAGAGCCTGTGGTGCTGGAACCAGGCAAGAAACAAGTTGTCAAATGGACCGCGGAGGGCGCAGTCAAATGTGGTTTTCTACAGAGTATTCTGCGACGCTAAAGGCAGGCGTATAAATGCCGGGGATATGTTAGTATCCTGCTAAGTGCACGGGTTATACCGTGAATCAAGGTGGTACCGCGGACTGTATCGTACTGAATTAGTGCATGTTCGTCCTTGACAGAGAGTATATTTCTGTCAAGGACGTTTTTTTGTGCAGAGGCGGGGAGTATTGGAGGGGGTAATGCCATGTTGCTGACAAAACGCTGGCGCCTAAAGGGCGCGAAAAGGAAAATTATCACAGGGAAAACTATAAAACCGGAATAATTTGACTTGAATCATATGGAGGTAATGAAAATGGAAAACGAAAAAATCCCTTATAAGATCTATCTGAATGAAGACGAGATGCCAAAGACATGGTATAACCTGCGCGCTGATATGAAGCAGAAGCCAGCGCCGCTGTTAAATCCGGCCACCCATCAGCCAATGAAGGCAGAGGAACTTGCGGGTGTTTTCTGCGAGGAGCTGATTGCGCAGGAACTGGATGATACCACCCCGTTTTTTGAGATTCCAGAGGAAATCCGCAATTTCTATAAGATGTACCGCCCATCCCCGCTGGTGCGCGCGTATTGCCTGGAAGAAAAACTGGGAACGCCGGCGAAGATCTACTACAAGTTTGAAGGTAACAATACCAGTGGAAGCCACAAATTAAACTCCGCTATAGCCCAGGCCTATTATGCAAAGAAACAGGGTCTAAAAGGTGTGACGACTGAAACCGGTGCCGGTCAGTGGGGAACCGCCCTTTCGATGGCATGTTCCTATTTGGGGCTTGACTGTAAGGTGTATATGGTAAAATGTTCTTATGAACAAAAGCCGTTTAGACGTGAAGTAATGCGCACTTACGGCGCGTCGGTAACCCCATCGCCATCCACGGAAACCGAGGTGGGCAGGAAGATTCTTGCTGAGCATCCGGATACGACGGGAAGTCTTGGCTGTGCTATTTCTGAGGCGGTGGAGAAGGCGGTATCAAGTGAGGGCTATCGTTATGTATTGGGCAGTGTATTAAACCAGGTGCTTCTCCATCAGTCCGTGATTGGTCTGGAAACCAAGACAGCACTGGATAAATATCATGTGAAACCGGATATTGTTATTGGCTGTGCCGGAGGAGGTTCGAACCTGGGCGGACTGATCGCACCGTTTATGGGTGAAAAACTCCGCGGTGAGGCGGATTACCGGATTATAGCGGTTGAGCCAGCATCCTGCCCGAGCTTTACCCGCGGTGTGTATGCCTATGATTTCTGCGATACCGGGATGGTTTGCCCGCTTTCTAAGATGTATACGCTGGGCAGTGGATTTATTCCTTCAGCTAACCATGCGGGGGGGCTTCGCTATCATGGAATGAGTTCGACTCTGTCCGAACTGTATCATCAGGGATTGATGGAGGCAACCAGCGTGAAACAGACGGAGGTTTTTGAGGCAGCAGAGTACTTTGCAAGGGTGGAGGGAATCCTTCCGGCACCGGAAAGTTCCCATGCGATCCGTGTTGCGATTGACGAGGCGAACCGGTGCAAGGAAACCGGGGAGGAGAAAACCATTGTGTTCGGTCTTACCGGCACGGGGTATTTTGATATGGTAGCTTATGGAAAATTCCATGACGGGGAAATGGATGATTATATTCCGACCGATGAGGAACTGAAAATTTACCGCGATAAACTTCCAAAGGTTGAGTAAACGGGAAAGACACCATGCCAATGTGTCGGCTGGGATATGCCATGGGGAAAAGTTTTGCCGCATTTTGCGGGGCGTTTTAGGATGGAATGCTCTGCCGAAAGTCTTGCATTTTCTGTTATTATTGATTATAATGTAACTGTACCGCGCAGGCTGTTGCCCGAAAGGCAGCGGCCTGCGCACAATTTTTATGAAATGGGGGATTTGATATGAAAAATATGGACAGGGTAATGAGAAACAGCGTTCTTTACGCAACGGTAACGATTTTAATGGCAGCAGGGAAAGGCGTTTCCTGTACTGCTTACTAGCGCGGCCTGGCAAGAGAATTTGCAGGCCGCCGGAAAGAGGGAAAGATGGGCGAATATCTGATTGAAGCAAATTCTCTTATAAAAGAATACAAAGTAAAAAATACAAAGATGGAAATTTTTTCCAAAGACTATTCAAGGGGACGGTGGTTTCCTTTTTGTCCGGGGAACTGCTTCCGCTCCATTTTTACCCTGCGCGCCTGTTATCCCTTTTTGGATGGCTGCCATTTGCATCCATGTATTATGTCCCAGTTTTTCTTTTCCTGGGAAAGACCGTGGACGGCCTTTTTACGTACTCGGCGGTTTTGTGGCTGGGCAACCTTTTGCTGTTTATAGTCTACCTGCCGTTGTCAAGAAGGATGATCCACCATATTACGGTGTTGGGAGGATGAGTACAATGGGAAAACTATGGAAGAAAATGGTGAATTATGTAAAAATGTATGTTTTCTTTTTTGTGCTTAATTACAGGGAACTTGAGGTGGACAGCCTGGATTTTGCTTTTGGGATCGTTGCCAGACTGCTAAGCTATGCGGGGATCTCCATCCTGCTTTCCACTTTTTCTTTTTTTACGGTGGGCAATGCGGATGTGGCGAACTTTACCATGCAGATTAAGGAGATTGCGAAATACCCGATCACGATTTATCCAAAGGTGCTGCAAATTGTCTTCACTTTTGTTTTTCCGGTTGCATTTGTTGCCTTCCTGCCAATGCGCATGATTATGGGGGAAATCGGGGTGTTTTGGATTGCCGCTCTCCCTGTGGTTTCAGGTGTATTTTACTGGTTTTCGAAAAAGGTTTGGATGCTTGACCTGCGGCACTATGGGAGCAGCGGGACATAAGATGGTTTCTGATTTGCCCGGGAGTTTAAAAAACGCCCGGGCAGATTGGTCTGGGGGATAAGCTGAAAAGCCTGGCTGGGGATGTGATTGTAGGAGGAAACGGATAAAGGAGGATTTGTATGGAGCGGATTAGGGGGATTTTATTGCTGGGGATTAATGCAAAATATATCCATACGAACCTTGCGCTCTACAGCCTGCGTCAGTATGCCGTGCAGGCAGCGGGGGAGCGGGGGGATTTTTACCGGGAACATATTTTTCTGCGGGAATATACGATAAACCACCGGGTCGAAGAGATCCTGCGCGGCATCTATAAAGTGCGCCCGCGAGTTCTCTGTATTTCCTGCTATCTCTGGAATATCCGCATGGTAAAAGAGCTGGTGGAAGATTATAAAAAGATTGACCCGGATGTACATATTTATCTGGGTGGACCGGAGGTTAGTTATGATGCCACAAAATGCCTTGCAACTTTACCCGCCGTTAATGGTGTAATGGTTGGCGAGGGTGAGGGGACTTTTTATGAGCTGGCAAGGGCATATCTGGAAGGGGATGCCCTTGTGGGAGGGGAATTCCAGGCTGGGGTGGAAATACGCAGTCTGGTGTACCGTGGTAAGGAGGGCGGCATCCATACAAATCCGATCCGGGAAATGTTAAATTTTTCCAGTATACCCTTTCCTTATGCGGACTGCCTTGATTTTGCGGACTTTACACATAAGATTATTTATTATGAAACAAGCCGGGGCTGTCCGTTCTCGTGCTGTTACTGCCTGTCCTCGGTGGAGAAATCGCTGCGTCTGCGTGATCTTTCCTTGGTGGAAGGGGAACTAAAGGCTTTTCTTGATGCGCGTGTGGCACAGGTAAAATTTGTGGATCGGACATTCAACTGTAACAGGGCGCATGCCATGCATATCTGGAATTACCTGCTCGAACATGACAATGGGGTGACGAATTTTCATTTTGAGATCGCGGCGGATTTGCTGGATGAGGAGCAGATTGCGCTGTTAGGGAGGATGCGCCCGGGACTAATTCAGCTTGAGATTGGTGTGCAGTCCACCAATCCGCGCACCCTTGCTGCAATTTTTAGACGGACGGATCTAAAAAAGGTGGCAGAATATGTAGGAAGGGTGCAAAAGCCACGCAATATCCATCAGCATCTTGATTTGATTGCGGGGCTTCCTTATGAGGATTATACTTCGTTTGGGAAGTCCTTTGATGATGTGTACCACATGAAGCCGGATCAGTTGCAGCTTGGTTTCCTGAAGATTTTAAAGGGCTCGGCTATGGCGGCTATGGTTGAGGAGCATGGAATCCTCTTTGGGTCAAAACCGCCCTATGAAGTACTTTGTACCAAATACCTGCCCTACAGCGATGTGCTGCGCTTAAAGGATATCGAGGATATGGTGGAAGTTTATTACAATAGCGGGCAGTTTGTCTGTTCACTGCCATATCTTAGCACCCAGTTTAAAAGCCCGTTTTCCATGTTTGAGGAACTGGCGTTGTTTTACCGGGAAGAGGGACTGTTTGATGTAAAGCACAGCCGGCTTAGCCGATATGAGATACTGTATCGCTTTGCGCAGGGGAAGACGGCTTTTGGGGATTTCCTGCCTTGCTTTGCCGAGTGCCTGCTCTTTGACTATTACAGCCGCGAAAAACCCAAAGCACAGCCATCGTTTGCCCGGGCAAAGGATTGTGATAAAAGGCAGCGCAGGGAAATTTTTGTGGCGTTTGGCATAGAGGGGGAGCAGGCTGCCCGGTGCTATGTGGCATATTTTTGCTATGATATGGAAGCGGCGGGCGAGGGCAGAACAGTAAGATGCGGGGCGGATTATCTATTTGATTATACTGTGGGCGACCCCCTGACGGGTGCGTGCAAGGTACGGTGCAGCACAAGGAAGTAGGGATAAATTCATCCAAAGCAGAACAGATCCTTTCGATGAAGGAGGAGCAAGATGATTACTGACTATCTGGCACTTGATATTGAAACGACGGGGCTGAGTCCGGAAAAGAACCGGGTAATTGAAATCGGTGCCGTGAAATATGCAAAGGATAAAGAAGTGGAAAAATTTTCCTGCCTTATAAAAATCTTCCAGCCCCTTCCGCCAAAAATTACGGAATTAACCGGGATCACGGACGGGATGCTTTCTGGTGGGTGCGATGAGAAAACGGCAATTACAGAATTTCTACAGTTTGCCCAGGATACACCAATTTTATTAGGACATAATATCAGTTTTGATTTCAGTTTTATCAAGGTGGCGGCTTCCCGTTATGGCCTTACATTTGAGCGGCAGGCGCTCGATACGCTTATGTTTGCAAAAAAGCTCCATCCGGAATTTGAGAGCCGCGCCCTGTCCGCGCTCTGCGCATATTATGGGATTGTGCAGGAGCACGCACACCGTGCAGTGGACGATGCGGTGTGTGCACACAGACTTTATCTTGCATTGAGAAGGGAATTCCCGGATTATAATGGTTTTGTGGCGCAGCAGCTTTCCTACCGGCAAAAAAAACAGGAACCAATGACAGCGCGGCAGAAAAAATATCTATGTGACCTGCTTAACCATCACGGGATGGAGTATACAAAAGAAATGGATTTCCTTACAAAAAGCGATGCTTCAAGGATGATTGACCAGCTTATTTTCACTAAGGGAAGGTTACAATCTTAAACTGGGCGAAAATTCATAATAAAATCTTTGAAAAGGACTTGTCAGCGGAAAAGAAACAGTATAAAATACATATGACTGTTTGAAGGCTACTATTACCTTGCAGGCAAAATAAGAGGATTTTGTCTGCAAGGTAATGGATTTTATCCATCCAGGGAACGGAGGACGCTGTCCCTTATTGTTTCGGGAAGTTCCTGTGCTTTTTTTCGGAGTGCAAGGAGTGCTGAATCCTCCCCGTTTTTGGCATAAAGCGAGCCTAGCAGGCGGTAGGCGGAAGCGATATCACTGCCCGATTCGACGGTGTATTCCAGAACCTGTACCGCTTTTTCTTCTTCCCCTGCCGCAAAAAGATGTGCTCCAAGTTCGTAGAGTTTGCGCGAAAAGGTGGTAAAGCGCGCGTCACATTCGGAAAGGAATGGGAAATTGGCGGCACCATAGGAAAGTTTTAGGTCGGTGTTTGAAATACCGGAAAGATTTAGCATTTGCTTCCCTTCAAGGGTTTTTAATGTCTGACAAATTGCAGCGATTTCGCCCTCCTTATCCGGCACGCCGGAGAGATCAGGCAGGCGGGAGGGATCGATGGTCTGGTAGGCAAGCCCGGAGATATCCTTTTTTCGGGTGGTATTGGCTTCAAGCTCTTTTTGCAGGAATTCTTTTACGATATCTTCCCTGCTTTTTGGGTTATTCCTTGACCTAAAATGGATCAGGAGGATCAGGATAATCGTGCATCCAAAGATTACTGGCATATTGGCACCTCATTTTTAATAATATTTTTTAATGGAGGAAAATTGTATGATGTTTCGGTCAAAAAAGTCGCAAAGAACCGTTGCAGCCGTTATTGTAGCAGTGCTAGTTATTGCAATGCTGGCAGGTCTTGTCGCATCAGTCGTTTAGTTTTATTTCCCTGTATAGTTATTTTAAATATACATAAAATAAGTGCGGATGTCAATGCCGGATGTGCATTGGGAAAGGCACGGTATAGGAAAAATGGGACAGTACAGGGCAAAAAAATTATTTTGGCGGGGCAGGTTTTTTTCCGCGGTGCTGCTTGTTGGTGCGATGTCGCTAACGGCGTGTTCTAGCAGGCAGGAAAGTGTTAAAGACGAGTATGATAAGAAAGAGGAACAACGGCAGAAGCTGAGCCGGGACTGGTTTGACGACTCCCAGGCTGAGCTTGATACACAAAAGAATATGGTTGCGCCGACACAGGAACTTGTGGGCAAGCCAGCAATTGACCGCTCCTATGTACCGGAGATTACGCCCGGGGCGCAGAATGATCTGGCGCATATTACAGAAATTCCGGAGAAAAAGTTGTATGTCGCAGAGTTTTCGACTTATTACAGCACAGAGAATACTTCCCGTGCCGCGAACATTGCGCGGGCGGCGGAACTTTTGGACGGGCTTACGATTGAGCCGGGAGAGGTTTTTTCGTGCAGTACGGCGATTGGGCCGATTACAGAAGAAAACGGGTATTTTCCAGCGGGAACCTATGTACAGGGAAAGGTGGAGGATGGGATTGGCGGCGGGGTCTGCCAGATTTCCACTACACTTTACAATGCAGCTCTGTACGCGAAGCTGACAATTGTGGAGAGGTCGCCACATTCTATGGCAGTAACTTATGTTGACCCGGCACGGGATGCAGCGATTGCGGGAAATTATAAAGATCTCAAGCTGCGCAACGACTATGCTTATCCCGTGGAGATCGCAGCGAGAGCCAAAGACGGCGAATTAACCATATCCATCCATACAGCCGAGGAAGATATCGGGAATGAGGTGGAACTTATCAGCATTGTATTGGACACAATTGATCCGGGGGAACAGGTTGTAACAGTGGATGAAAGCCTTCCGGATGATTATTATAAGGTAACACAAAAGGCACATACCGGTTATATCGCGGAACTCTACCGTGTCACACGCAGGGACGGCGTGGAGCTTTTGAGGGAGAAAATCAACACGAGCGAGTATGCAGCAACACCGGAATATGTGACGGTCGGGGGTGGGGGATCCGAATAGGATCCCTGCCACCCTGTCGGGAAAATGATTTGTACGGTCGCCCTTAGCGGGCGCTAAGGCCAGCAAAGGAGGGATAGGATGAAAGAGAGGATAGCGGACAGGCTGCACGCCTACAAGGAAAAATATTTTTCGGAGGAATTGCCAATAGGGCAGCGGCTTTTTAATGTTATTACCATCGGGGGGATTTTTGCTGGAACGGTTTCCACTTTGATTGGGATAATCCTGCAATTTTCTATCCTCTCGGTAATTGAAACCGCTGCGGTTTTCCTGATCCTTCTTTATCTGCTGTACCGTGCAAATAAAAATAAAAAATATGACCAGGCTGCATTGATGGTCTGTGTCGGGGTCAACCTGATCCTGTTCCCAATGATCTATTTTGCGAACGGCGGTATGCACAGTGGTATGCCGCTCTGGTTCGTGCTAGGGGTGGTTTTTGATTTTATGCTTCTTGAAGGGAAGCGGTTTTACATAGCGCTGGCTGGCAGTATTGTGGCGGTAGTGGTCTGTGCACTCGGTTCGTATTATAATCCGGAATTTGTACTTGCAATTGATTCGGAATCGGGTCTGTATCTTGATATCCTGCAAAGCTTTTTAATTGTTTCAGTGATTATTGGCGCATTGGTTCGTTACCAGCTCAATGTCTACAAAAAAAAGAGCGAAGAACTAGAGGAACAGACAGAGCAGCTTGCGCGGCAGGCAAAGCAGCTAGAGGAACAGACGGTTCAGCTTGAGGCTGCGATTGAGCAGGCGGAGGCTGCAAACCAGGCAAAGAGGGATTTCCTGGCCAATATAAGCCATGAAATCCGCACGCCGTTAAATGTTGTTCTTGGTATGAATGAGATGATACGCCGGGAGAGCACGGAGATAGTGGTACAAAAGTATGCCCATAAAATCGAGGCATCCGGCAATATCCTGCTTTCCCTGATTAACGATGTGCTGGATTTTTCGAAGATTGAGGCAGGAAATATGCAGCTTGTGCCAGTGCAGTATCAGCTTAGTTCCGTGATTAGCGATATTGTGCTGCTGGTTACCGAACGTATGCGGGGCAAGGACTTAAAGCTTGAGTTAAAGATAGATAATAATCTGCCATGTGCCCTGTATGGGGACGAGGTGCGGATCAAGCAAATTATGTTGAATTTGCTGAATAATGCGGTGAAATATACGGAAAAGGGCAAGATTATTTTTACGGTTGCCAGGGACGAAGGAGCGGACGGGAAGTTCCTTTTATATGTGTCAGTAAAGGATACGGGAATTGGAATCCGCAAGGAGGATATTGGAAAGCTGACAAAGGCTTTCCAGCGTGTCGATGAAGAGCGCAACAGCAGTGTGGAGGGTACGGGACTTGGCCTTAGCATAACCAAGACTTTCCTGAATATGATGGGCAGCGCCCTCGAGGTACAGAGTGAATACGGGAAGGGTTCCGATTTCTTTTTCCGCGTGGAGCAGAAAGTTATGGATGCGCGCCCGATCGGGAAAATCAATCCGTATGAGCTGCATTCGGAGGCGGAGGCGGCTGCCGTGACATTTACTGCCCCTGAGGCGGAAGTCCTTGTGGTTGATGATAACCGCATGAACTTAGATGTGTTCCGCGCCCTGCTGAAAAAAACAAGGGTGCGCGTAATGACAGCATCCAGCGGAAAGGAATGCCTGCGTCTGGTGCAGAAACAGGAATTTGATATTATTTTCCTTGATCATATGATGCCGGAAATGGACGGGGTGGAAACGCTAAGACAACTTAGGGCGCTTGCGGATAATCTCTCGAAGGATGCGCCGGTAATTGCACTTACGGCGAATGCGGTTGCCGGGGCAAAGGAAGAGTACATTGCGCAGGGCTTTGCTAATTATTTGTCAAAGCCAGTGCAGGGAAGTACGTTGGAGAAGATGGTGCGTGATTATCTGCCGGAAAAACTGGTACATACGGAGCAGAAAGAAAGCAGTGTAAAAAAAGAGGCTGTGGAATCAAAAGACCAAGGGGGAGAAAAAAAGGCAGCAGGGGGCAATCCGGACGAAAACGTTTTCGATAAAAACAATGGGGGCAGTCCATCGCAGGAAGCACAGGATTCCGGTGATGAGATTATAGAGGAAAAGTTTCCGGGTGAGAAGCTTTTATGCGCCCATCATATCCAGGCGGCGCGCGCACTGCCATATTTTGGCGACGATGTGCAGATGTACCTGGAGATTCTGGAGGAATTCGGTTCGGGGATGCCGGAGCGTGTTGTTAAGCTGGAAGCATCCGCATGGGACTGTGAATCCTATGCGGTTCTGGTACATGCGCTGAAATCAAATGCCAAAAATGTCGGGGCGGAAACGCTTGGCTTGATGGCATATGAGCATGAAAAGGCAGCAAAGGAAGGCCGGCGCGGGTATATTACACAGGGTTTCCCTCAGTTGAAAGAGGAGATGGAGATTGTAGGCCGCGGGATTAAGAAGTTTTTCAGGGAATATGGGAATAAGTAATATGGCAGGCGTATAACGGTTGGTTATGTGCTGGCAACGAAATGATTAGGCCGCATATTGCATTTCGTGATATAGAGTGGATTTTCAGGGAAATGTATTAATTTAAATTGCCTGGAAGATTTCGGGATGGTTCAGGGTATTTTGCAGAAACCGATTGGGGAAATATTAATCGGGATTTGATGGAAAAGGAGAACAAAAATGCAAATTGTACCTACACTTAATTTTGGAGGGAATTGTCGGGAAGCGATTCAATTGTATGAAAAGGCATTTAATGGAAAGATTAGTTGTATGATTACATATGCAGAGGCGAATGACCCTGCATATATTCCGGTGCTTAAAGAAAATCAAAAAGAATATATATACCATTCGGAACTTGTATTGGACAACCAAAGAATCATTATGAGTGATCATGTGGATATTGAATTTCAGACATGCTATTCGAATTTCCTCACTATTATGTATGATACAAAAGAAGAAGTACAAAGAGCATATGAAATCATGAAAGAAGGAAGTCAGACAATATATCCGCTCGAAGCAACGCCCTACAGTTCTTGCCGGGTTGTTTTCGTTGATAAATTTGGGATTCGTTGGGGAATTATGACGGAGCAGACACGGCGGTAAATGCCAGTTTATCTAAAAC
>CAMWUU010000054.1 GCA_947177515.1 uncultured Lachnospiraceae bacterium | reverse complement strand
TCTCCTTAGCGCCCCATGAATTTAGCTTCTTTCCTTTGTAATCTTCCTTAAGCTTCTCCTCATTCTTGCGCATATCTTCCGTTTTCGCAAAACTTTCCGCAAGCGTCACATTCTCACGCGCCGTAAACGCGAAAAGCTGGAAATCCTGGAAAACAACCGCTAAGAGCTTGACATATTCATCATATACAATCTCGCGGATATCCACGCCGTCAAGTAAAATCTCCCCCTCAGTTGGGTCATAAAGACGGCAGAGCAGCTTAATAAAAGTCGTTTTGCCCGCGCCGTTTAACCCGACAATGGAAATATGCTCGCCCGGATGCAGAACAACATTGATATTTTTTAATACCGAAACCTGACTGCCCGGATAGGTAAAACTAACATTCCGGAATTCAATCGTATGTTCCCTGCGCTCCTGTGGCAAAAGATTTCCGTGGCGCACCGCATTCGGATATTCCATAAATACAACAAATTCATTTGCATAGCAAAGTTTTTGATACAGATTCTGCATCTGCCAGACAATCCCCTGGATACTGTCATACAGGGTATTACCCGCATTAAAGTACATTGTGAAATCGCCGAGTGAAACCAGGCCTTTGACTGCCCTTGCGCCAATCATCAAAATCGCAGCTCCCCAGCGCACACAGCCAAGTATTGTAGCTCCCTCATCATATGGCAGGCATGCCACTGCCTGCCGGTGCCATTCCTGTGACATCTGGTCATTGTAATATTTTCCCTTCTCCTCCATCATCGGTTCTGCGCCATACAGACGGATATCCTTACCAAAACGGATATCCTGTAATTCCCAGAACACATAGGAAAAAATCTGATTTACCTTCGCCAGATTCTTAAAAGATTTCAAATGAACCTCATTCGTCTTCCTTGTCAGCAGCATATCAATCACAGTGGAAACCACATATACAACAATCAGCCAGGGCATCCCCACCACAAGGATGGCTACCACACCAAGAGCGGTAATCAGACTTGTCACAATGCCGCTAAAAGTATTTAATACCCCTGCGATCCCGCCCGAATACCAGTCCATCCCCGTCTTTGCCTTTTCAAGCTGCTCCAGTACCTTCTTATCCTCCGTATGCTGGAAATCCATTTCAACACATTTTTCCGCTATCTGCATGGATATGTAACGCTCAAAAGTGTCCGCATATTTCTCTTTTGTCATATCTAAAATATTCTTCAGACAATTACACAGCGTATTAATCCCAACCGTAAGCGCCGTATACAGTACAATATATTCAATTCTCTGCCGCCCGATTAATTCATCAATGATACGCGCCGGAAAAATAATATTGACAAACGGTGCCAAAGCATAAACAATCAGGTCAAGCACATAGAAAACAAAGAACGATGGACTGCATTGCCATGCATATTTAGCAAACTGGCGGATCAGGGCAAACACATGGATCTTCTGTTTTTCCTCCCTATTCTCCGCAGTTTTCTGTTCCTCTGCCTGTTCTTTTCCATCATCTGCTGCCATCTGCCCCCGGTCTTCTTCCTGCGTCCTAGAAACTTCCTTTGTGGTATTATCCACCTTGGTTTTATCCTTAGCAAACTCCTGTGTTTTTTTGCCTGGCTTACTCACACTCCGCGCCCCCTTCCTTATAATATTGCGCCTGCACATCAAACATCTCGCGGTACGCGCCGTTTGCTGCAAGCAGCGATTCATGCGTCCCGTACTCCTTCAATTCCCCATCCGCAAACATCGCCACATGATCGCAAAAGCGTGTAGAGGAAAGGCGGTGCGAGATATAGACCGCGGATTTCTTGCCGATTAAACGATCGAAATTCTGATACATCCGATACTCCGCCAACGCGTCGAGCGCGGAAGTCGGCTCATCAAGCACAACGACTGGCGCATTTTTATAAAGCGCGCGTGCAAGTGCAAGTTTCTGGCTCTCCCCACCGGAAAGTTCCACACCGTCCTCGCTGATGATCTTTAACAGATCTGTTTTTACACCTTTTGGCAGGCTGTCAAGTTTTTCCCCAAGCCCCGCCGCGCGCAAATATTCCTCCGCGCGCGCCGAATCCGTTTCCTCCCCAACCTTCATCGACACATTCTCATCCATCGGGAACGCAAAAAGTTCCACATTCTGGAAGACCGGCGAAAATATCTTATAATATTCGCGCTTGTCATAGCAGCGGATATCTACGCCGTTAAGCAAAATACGTCCTTCTGTCGGCATATACAGACCACATAAAAGCTTGATAAAAGTCGATTTTCCAGCACCGTTTAAACCAACAACAGCAAGGCGTTCCCCCGCGGCAAGCGTTAAATCCAAATTCTTTAAAGCGTAGCGCTCGGATTCCGGATAGCGGAAAGACACATTTTCAAATTTAAACTCATAACCCGCCTGCCCAAGCAGGGATGGAAGTCTTTTATTTCTGGAATTATCTGTGCAAGCGCTCCCTTCTTTTAGGACAGCTTCCGATGCAGCCACACCGCGATCAGGATATTCCAAAAATGTACGGAAATCATTAATCTCACGCGACTGTGCCTTCATATCGGTCAGACTATTAAACACCTGCTGCAATACTTCATAGAACGCCCGTACTGCACCAAGGTAGAGGGTAAAATCCGCAATTGACATATCCGTTTCCAGCACACGATAAATCAGATAGGCATAGATCGCCCCCTCCTGTACCAGAAAGAGCATCTGATTCCTGAGCGAACAGCCGATCCAGCGGTTCTTCGACTCCACCATCCGGCAATGGATAAAGCCATGCAGGCTCGCATACTTCCCGAGCAGCCAGTCCTTCATCGAAAACAGGCGGATATCCTTGCCATACACAAAATTCGACATGGTCTGCTGCATATACCAAGTCTTACGCCAATATGGCGCAAGCTCATCCCATGTCTTCTTGTCATTTTTTTTGGTGTAGTCCATATTAAAATAATTCAGCACCCCGAGCAAAAGCAGCACAAGTACCATCCATGGGGAAAGACGCAGCACAATCACCACCGCCGTAAGACCACTTAGCAGCACCTTAAATGTGTTCTGTGACGAACGCATCATCCCCTCAACGCCATTGGTGTTGCCGCTGGTCGCGCGCATCGCCTTCTGGCATACCTCCATCACCTTTGCAGACTCAATGTGCTCATAATCCATATAGAGTACCTTATGGATACGCATCATCATAAACTGTACCCTGGCATCGATCATCCTCCACCAAATATTGGAATTTGACCAGCTCTGGAGCACACCTGTAACAAGCATCCCGGCCAAAAACAAAAACACGGTTTTTAAGAGATCGTTAAATCCCACCCGCCTTGTCACCTGGTCGACTACCGCACTTAAGGCAAAGGTCGGCAAATAAGTACTCACCACACTTGTCAGAACCACAAACCCCATAAAAAATACAAAAGACTTCTGAAAGCGGAATGTACCCTTAAGGACATACACCATATTGGACAACAGCGAATACTCTTTTTGGTTCGGATCCTTCTCTGCCTCCGTGCCTGCTTTGTTCTTTTTCACTTTTTCCTTCATCACAATCCTCCAATCTTTAATAAAATTACTACAACTGCAATTATATCACATAGAATCATTCATTGCAATATACTATTATTTATTATATATTCTCTTAAGAACAGTAATAATATAAATAGTGCATTTTGTTGCATCTGTATTAAATTTTGCTACAAATACATCTCATTTTATGGGTTCTAATCCTATCACATTCCGGCAGGCTTCTTGTAAGTACTATGCTGGAAATATGGTGTTTTGCGATTCTGTATCCTGACCGAAAAATTATGTGGCGGGTTTATTAGCATATGGGTAAAGGTCAGAAACGAAATCAGGTTACAGTCCAGCCGGTACTGATAAATCAATTCGTTTTCACCTCCCCGCTTTAATTCTGCACGCACTACCAACCTAAAACGCAACAGCCCTTCTACAATTTTTTCCGCATCAGCAGGATCAATCAAAAGCTCTTCCTTCAAGGTGTTGTAGTCAAAAAATATACTTTGATCCTGCTGCGCCAAAAAAATAAGGACGCGCAGGACATTCGGCTGCCCCAGAAAACGGAACAATTCTTCCATGTCTTCACAGAAAGCCAATGCATCCGGATTATCATAGCCCTCCTCTGGCTGTGGCATAATCAGGAAATATTGCAGTGACTTGTTTAATTTCGCCTGCAGGAATCCCCCTTCATCTACAATCTGCGTAAACGCGTTACCCCACAGATTCCCCTCTATTGACATTTCAGAGAACTCACGGACATTGCTACACCTCATATAGGCACAGGCTAGGATATGGCAGAGCCGCCACACGCACTGCATCCTGCGCTTTTCCCCCTCCGCCCCATAAAGCAAATTCCCCTCTTCATCGTGCTCCGCCGCATTCAGTTCCTGCACGATAAACTGTTCCAGGCTAAAGTATTCCTCCCTCCGTCCAAACAGTTCATCGATCCTTATCCCAAGATAATCCGCTACCACTGGGAGCAGGCTGGCATCCGGAAAACTTCCCTGCTCCCATTTAGAAACCGCCTGCGCCGACACACCAACCGCATCCCCAAGCTGTTCCTGCGTAACCCCCTTCTCTTTGCGGATTCGTTTTAAATTTTCGCTGAATTCATTTGCCATATGTCTTCCTGCCTTTCTTTCATTTAACCAAACTGTTTTATTCTTTATGCGCTTTGTATTCCCTCGTTTGCCATCCCCACTCCATCGCAAGTATACGCTATATTTTTCTGGCGCTCCTACTTGATATACTAAAAATAGCACAAATTATGATTGTATTCAAGATATGGAAATTCGATAAATTCAACCTCTGGTTGTAGTCCATTCATTTTTTCTACTCAACCAATCTACATATAACAGGATTTAATCATGGATGCCCCAGGGGCGCAGCTTCACTTTGTTTTATCATCTCTTTTCATCTTTATAATACATTTCCTTGTAGATAAGAGTAATGCATGGTATAATGTGCGAAGGTAAAAAAGTAAACCTGGGACAATAACAATATCCGCTTCGAAAGGACTGGACACAAGATGATTTACAGAATCAGCGACCTGACAGAAAACAATATAAACCCTGTAACCAGCCGTAAATACGACAGTTCATGGCTAATCCTAGCACTTACGGACAGCAAAGACTACCAGCAGATGTGTGGCAGCCATAACGGCTGCGCCTACACAATAAAAATCAGCCGCCCCAATAAAGATAATTGGGAAATGGCCGTTTGTGATTTTATAGGCTTCTGCGGGGCAAATAATAAAAATGCAATTTTAGTAATGTCCGAAACAGACTTAGAAATTGCCAGAAAACATTACGGCAGCCATCAATATAACGAAGCATTCCTGCGCGAAAACGAACCCCCTGTTTTAGTTCACAGTACATCCTTAGACAGCTTTAGACAGATCGGGCGCGATGGAATGTTAAAGAGCTGGAACATACTAAAAAAAGAAAAAAACATCACAGAAAATCAACCGATTGGAAAACTGCTTGGCGACCCTGCGGATTTTAGCGACTATATTATGTTTGGAAGTGGTATCACCGGGGAAATTATCGTAAACTCAAAGCAACAGGGTAAGATTATTATGGATGAAAATGCAGAGTACCTTACCGGGGCAAGACTCTATTTTGATGCAAAAAAAATGGCGGGTGACGGTCTGCTTATCCGCGACGGCTGCCATATAAAAGTTAAAGATACCCTGCCGCTAAATCCTTATCTGATCTGGGCGGCAACCTGGGATACACTTGGTTTGGCAGGACGGATTTCCACACCCAGAATTTTTGCTACAGAGGCCGAAAAACAATTTAAAATCTTTATGGAAGCAGCAAACCCATAACAAACTCATCCCATCATCCTGCCAACCACCAAAGTATGGAGGAGCACAATGACTGCGCAAAAAACCATCTTAATCATAGAGGACGATACCGAAATCAGCAATATGCTTCGCATCCTGTTAACCCAAAACGGCTACCATACCCTCTGCGCCTACTCTGGGACGGAGGGACTTTTAGTGCACAATGAAGGAATCCATCTTATCCTGCTTGATCTTATGCTTCCGGGCAAAAACGGCGAAGAAATTATCGGGGAACTGAAAAAGAAACATCCTGCCCCGGTTATTGTAATGAGCGCCATTCACGAGATCGGCAAAAAGGTGGATCTCTTTTCCCTTGGCGCTAACGACTATATTACAAAACCCTTCCATAATGAGGAACTGCTTGCACGAATTGCCGCACGGCTTCGGGATGCCGCTACAGGATATCAAAAAATGGATTCTTCCACTCCGGAGAAACTACTTACCTACCAGGATATCACACTCGACCCCGCTGCCTTTTGTGTAACCTGTGCCAAAAAGCCTGTCAGCCTGTCCAAATATGAATTTGCACTTCTTCGCTTACTTATGGAAAACCCGAACCGCACCTGCACAAAAAGTAAGATCTACGATTATGTCTGGAATGATGAAAATTCCGCTGATGATAATACTCTGAATGTGCATATCAGCAAGCTGCGTAAAAAGCTGAAGGAATGTAACCCAAAACAAGATTATATTGAAACTGTGTGGGGGGTCGGATATCGGCTTCAAAAACTTCCCCATTAAGACTTTTTTAAGACCTCCGTTAAGTGTTTTTTCAGACTTTCCTGCTAAAATGAATCTATCATCTGAAATAACAAAAAGGAGATCACAACTTATGCGTGAAATTGTACTGCAAACAAAAAAGCTTTCCAAACGCTACAAAAACTTTACGGCGCTTGATTCAGTGGACATGACCGTCTATCGCGGCGATATTTACGGATTTATCGGGCGCAATGGTGCTGGAAAGACCACTATCATGAAGATTATCACTGGGTTAGCCGAGGCTTCTGGCGGAGAATTTGAAATTTTTTCAAAGAAGGGAGCAGAAGCCTCGGCGGAAAAAAGGCGCATGGGCTGCCTGATCGAGAATCCTTCCTTTTTCGGGAATCTCACCGCCTACCAGAATTTAAAATACTACGCCATCCAAAAAGGTATTGTGGATATGGGACAGATTGACAATGCCCTCTCGCTCGTGCAGCTCTCCGATGTAAAGGACAAGAAATTCCGCAAATTTTCCCTCGGTATGAAGCAGCGCCTCGGTATTGCCTTAGCCCTCCTAGACAACCCGGATCTAATTATCTTAGATGAACCAATCAACGGCTTAGATCCGCTTGGTATCAGTGAACTGCGCAATACCTTCAAACGCCTGAACCAGGAATTTGGCATCACCATAATTATTTCAAGCCATATTCTATCAGAACTCTACCTGGTTGCGAACCGCTTTTTCTTTATTGAAAAGGGGCGGATGTTAAAGGAAATCACAAAAGAAGAACTTGATCTGGAATGTATGCGTTGTCTTGTGGTCAAAACTGATAATACCAGGCACTGTGCCACCATCCTAGAAGAAATGGGCATAACCAATTACAAAGTGATCAATACAGGCGAACTGCGTATTTATGGGGAACCTATCAAACCGGAAACCCTCAACAAAACGCTGATTAACCATAGTATCAATATCTCTGGAATTTTTGAATCCGGGATTTCCTTAGAGGATTATTTCAAATCGCTAATTGGCGGGGAGGCGCAGGTATGATGAATATGATAAGAGCGGATTTATACCGTATATTTAAGGGAATTAATATTTATCTGGCAATTGGGATTGTTATCCTGATGGCTTCCATAAGCGTTGGTATGCGGGAGGTCGGGCATATTGGCAACGCATCACTCGACTATCAGGGTGATACCCCATCCCTGGTTCGGGAAACAACGTCGGATGGTCTGCTGCCACACACCGTCCGGACGGAGGAACAAAAGAAAAGCTTTGTAACAGATATCCTTTCCTCAAATATTAATCTTTACTATCCCATTATCGTGATAGTTTTTGTAGTCCTTATGGCTGATTTTTCAAACCACACGGTAAAAAATACATTGAGTGCAGCTTTTAGTAAAAATAAGTATTATCTTAGTAAACTGGCACTAAACCTTATATTGTCTACGGCGCTGATTTTCTTCAACAGCATTTTTCTCTATCTGCTAAATTTCATTGTCAATGGCAAGGCCTATACTGGAACGGTGGGCAGCGTGTTCGCCACAACCCTTAAGCAGCTTCCAATGCTTCTTGGCGTTGCTTCCCTAATGACAATGCTTGGTTTTCTAACCAGAAAGTCCGCCGCTTTCAACGCCATTGTCATCCCGTTTCAGGTGCTTTTCCAGATGCTTATCAATGCGCTCTATGTTATTACAAAATGGGAGCTGGTGGGAAAATTTCTTTACAACTACGAATTGCAGTCTGCTCTGAGCCAACTGGCCTTCTCAACGGACTGGGCTTATATCATGACCTGTGCCTGTATCGGCCTGGCAGAAATTGCCATTTCAACCGCAATCGGCTTCCAGGTTTTTAAAAAAACAGAAATAAAATAAAAGAGCTGCCATACTGGATTATTGGAAAGGTATGCGGTGTGAGGAGTTTACCATGTTGATCGGTATGATTATTATTCTGGCAATCATTTGTTTTACGCTTTTACTTCTTCTACACCTTGACCGCCGTGAAATAAAAAATATTATCCGGCAGCTAAGGGAATTAAAAGGAGTGGATACAAACGCCCTGCTCCATGTGGAGAATGGTTTTATCCCAACAGATTTATTAAATGAAATCAATTCGCTTCTGGAAGAATGCCGTGCCAATCGGGCATATTATGCACACAAAAGGCATGAACTTGAACAGATGATTACCAATATTTCCCATGATCTTTGCACACCGCTGACCTCGGCCATGGGCTATATCGACATAATATTACACAGCGACCTGCCCGCCGGGGAAAAATGCCGGGAAATTAGCATTGTCGGTCAGCGATTGGAGCGATTGGAAGATCTGATCCATTCATTCTTCGAATTTTCCCAGATGATTGCCCGGGAGCATGTACCTGAAAAAAAGGAATTGAATCTTGTGGCAATCCTTGAGGAAGCTATTGCACACTACTATGATGATTATTGTGCAAAAGGACGCTCGATCACGCTTAACTGCGAAAAAAGCCGATTTAAGGTTTTCTCCAACCAGAATATGCTACTACGGATTTTCGATAACCTGATTGGGAATTCGTTAAAACATGGGACTGGGAATCTGGCGATTTCGGTGCAGGTATGTGATGCATCAATATGCCCAACCGAAACATCGATGCATTCTATCCCCTCACAGATATTATGTACGGACATAGCAAAAGACAGTGTGTCATTATCGGGCACAGAACAATCTTCACCCACTCTGAGCATCCGCTTTGAAAATGCCCTTAACTCCCCATGCCCGGATCTTGCCCGGATCTTTGACGAATTTTACACAACGGACATATCCCGGACAAGGGGGAATACGGGTCTGGGACTGGCGATTGCAAAACAATTAACAGAAATGTTAGGAGGAAGAATATCGGCTTCGTATGAAGATGGAGTGTTTTGTATAATGGTTGTATTTGCATAAACTGAGATAGAAAGTATTCCTCAACATTCTTGGTTCCAGAAGAATTTATGCTACACTTGACAATTCTGAGGATGGTATTTGGCGCATTAGTATCGCTACAGGGGAAGCCTGCGGCAGTTTGCCAAGGTACCATGCTGGGAACCGCATTATAGGCAATAAAACTTTCCAGCCACTTCAGGCAAAACAACGCTTGTTCGCAGGCTTCTCCTGTATTGTATCTGGCTTGGAACTCTATCAGGGTATAGGTGTCTGATCCGGAATTAGTACATTTTTTTCATAAAAATGCCCATCTTATAAATGACGGGACGACCATACCATTAATTGATTTCCATAAACTTCCCCCAGAGGGGAGTGCTGAGCATTGCAAATAGTCACTTATTTCATTTACATCTTTCTCATGTACTGTTTCAACTGATCATAGAAATTTTCCCTTGTCCCAGCCATAATTACAACAATCACCTCATCCCCCTGATACTCTATGGTATATGCAAGCTCATAATTGATCTTGTTATAATAAATATCATATCCATATATACCGGACAAATCTCCCGTTTTTGCCTCACCGACGGTATAATCTGCCCGTATTTTATCAACCGCCTCCTGATACAGCAGCTTCAATTTTGTATCTTTCAGCTTCTTTATGAACTTCGCTGCAGGCGGGAGGAAACGTACCTCTGTCATTCGTTCCCCTCCCCGCCAAAAACATCCCCGTAAGATGCATATTCCGACTCCGAAGCAGCAACACGCTCTGCTTCCATCATCATCGCTTCCACCGCCGGGCGCACTTCTTTTTGTGCCTTTTTGAAACGGTCAAGTAATTCCGTTCCGCTATAACCCTGCGAGATCAGGTCTGCCAGTACCTGCTCGGCAAATTCTCCCCCAGCATTTGTTTTCACCGGACGGATGACCAGTTCATTCCCGCGCACCATGCACTCCGCCTCTGTGTCAAACCCCAACATGGAAAAAAATTTCTGGGGGATTGTGATCTGTCGCTTCGCAGAGATGCTTACCTTTTTCATTTCCATAGGGACACTACCTTTCACCATTGTTATTGGCATATTTATGCCCTCTTTATCCTATTCAATTCAGGGAAATAATATTCTTGGTTTCTTGGTATCTAGGTTTATTGTATATAACTTTCCCCCAAATGTCAAGAACACACACCCTTTTATGGTCTGGCACCACATTGGCACAAAACTTTCCCAAACTGGCACAGCTCTGCGATTTACAGGGGAAATCCCATATGTTAGAATGTATACCGTGAAAATTCATACGCAGACAAAAACCATGCCCTGTATGTAGTTTTCACCACACTTTGGACGCAGGCAGGAAGCCAAGAGCTTAAGGCTGAATTCTATGAAAAGGAGCGGGAATTGCACATCCTTGGTGAACTGGACTTTGATTATTACCTAAATCGCCTTATCATGCGCAGACTGGTGGCTTCCGGCAAGGACAATATCGCCGTAAAAATCGTTTCTTTCCTGAAACTCACCCTCAGCCGCAGGCTTCCTTTCCAGAAAGCCTTAGCCGCATTCCACACGGAGAAGCTGGAACCGATGGAAAAGCAAGTATTGTCACTGTTGCGCCATCAAATGCTGTCCACCGCTGAGCTGATCCAGTGTACGGAAAAGAGAAAGACGGACATAAAGAACAGCAATGACCTGATGGACTGTCTGTACCGGGAGGGGAACTGCGACTGTGAGAGTATCATCACAGACTGCCGCACTTCCGAAACCAGTTTCCCGTGCTTACCGACGTTGCCAACCTCTACCTCAAGCAGCAGGTTACATTCCAGATTTTATAAGTAGGGAGATATCTATGGAACATATACCAAAACCTTTATCCCGGCGGCTGCTCCTGACCTTTTTGACCGGGGCTGCTGCTTCTTTATTGGGCTTATTTTCTTTCTACCGAAAGGGGATATGCCCTTTTTTATCCTGAGCATCCTACTTTCTCTTTTTTCCTGCGGGA
Organism: uncultured Lachnospiraceae bacterium; assembly: GCA_947177515.1. Taxonomy (GTDB): domain Bacteria; phylum Bacillota; class Clostridia; order Lachnospirales; family Lachnospiraceae; genus RGIG4057. The sequence goes on along the minus strand of CAMWUU010000054.1, from coordinate 1,498 downwards.
AGGGAATCCTAACGGCATCTTCCCCGGCAATAACCCACTTTGTTAGGGGTGGAGGGCTTTACAGCCGGTTCATCTACTCCAGTATAAAACAAAAGCTGCATAATATCCTTTTATTTTCATATAATACAAAGAAATCATTCAATTTAAATGGATTTGAATGATTTTTGTTGTATTTTGCTTTAATCCATATTATAATAAAATAAAAAAGGAAGTGATATTATGACTACTGTAAGCCTTCGATTTGATGATGAATTGAAAAGACAGCTTGATGAAATGTGTGATGAGATGGGGATGAACCTTACCACCTTTTTCATGATCTATGCAAAGAAAGCCCTGCGTGACCGCCGAATCCCTTTTGAGATCACAGCCCCTTTCGACCCTTTTTATTCAGATTCCAACATGGAACAGTTAAAGAAGGCAAACCAACAGGTTAAAAACGGACAGGTAGTTGTAAAAACAATGGAAGAACTGGAGGCTATGGAGCGTGAGTAAAATCACAAAAGTATATCTTTTTTTGTATTCTATGATTAAATATGGAAAAACAGAAAAGGATCTTCCCAAGACTTATGATCCATTCCTTACCGTTGAAATGCCTGGATTGTAAACGATCTAAAACGGTGTTTATAAAAAAATAGAATGTCAAAAAAATAACAAAAAGAAGAACAGAGGCTTAGGTCTGAAAGGGCAATGAAAAAAGATTGGGTAACAAAAAACCCTGATTTTCCAGGATTTTTAAGAAGCAGCTTACACATTCAAGCCAGTGTATACTAGTGCCGCAGGCAATAAAAAAACTCCAATCTCTTGGAGTTTTTAAGAGGCGACTGGCGGATTTGAACCGCCGATCAGGGAGTTGCAGTCCCATGCCTTACCACTTGGCTAAGTCGCCATATTTGTTTGAAGATGAGCAACAACCTGAATATTATATTACCATAAACAGGGGCTTTTTGCAAGAGAAAATTTCAACTTTTTTAAATTATTTTTTCATAGTATGTTCTTAGAAAATACACCTTTCCCTTTCAACTGACATCCGTATAAGCGTTTCCCCCGTGTCATTTCCCATAATAATCTGTACTACTGTTACCTGGTACTATTTACTATACCATGATCTACCCTCCTGAGAATTTCCCCTCTATATATACCCACACCCCTGTAAAATTAGACCATATCCCTAAGTACCAGCCATTGAATCCTAGGGCGATCCTCTCCTTCCACTATACTACTTTGGCATATCCTAATACGAAACTATTTTGCACACCTCAACAGCAAAGACAATCCATGGCAAATTATTCTTCCTCAAATCGCCTTATCTCCCTGCATCGTTCGATTACTTCACCGCGCAAAATTTGCTAAACAACATGTTAAATTTTTTCATTCCAAAGTATTTTCCAGAAAACAAAAAAACCTGCAACATATGTACACAGGTTTTTAACAAACGCTAAAATCAACTCCCCGAGTTGGGCTCGAACCAACAACCCCACGGTTAACAGCCGTGTGCTCT
>CAMWUU010000053.1 GCA_947177515.1 uncultured Lachnospiraceae bacterium | reverse complement strand
GTTAAATTCCATTATGTTTTCCGGACTTTTGGCAATCTGCCAGACCGTGGTATCAGCGCTGACAGGCTATGCGCTCTCCCGCTTTAATTTTAAGCTTAAACATTTTTGGTTTGTGATGATCTTGCTTGCGTTTATCATCCCGGTGCCAGTACTGATGGTGCCAAGGCTGATGATGTTTGTGTCTTTTCAGGATACTACCGGTCTTGTCGTGATTGGGACACCGATTCCGCAGGTACTGATGGCGCTGCTTGGTCAGGGCGTGTATTCCACAGTACTGATCCTAATTTTTAATAATTTCTTTAATATGATCCCTCATGTACTTGACGAGGCGGCCATGATCGACGGGGCGGGACCGCTTAAGGTATTTTACCATGTGGTGATCAAAATGTCGCTTTCCACGATTTTGGTCGTATTCCTGTTTTCCTTTGTCTGGAACTGGAATGAAACCTATATTACAGGGACATTGCTACGGAATTCCATTGAACTGCTGCCGTCAAAGCTAAGTTTGTTCAACTCGGAATTTGACAGTATGGCATCTGCCTTAGGAAGCGCGTTCAAGATTAACGAGGCATACAAGATGGCAGCAACTTTTATCTCGATTGCGCCGCTTCTGGTGCTGTATGCATTCGTGCAAAAAAGGTTTATCCAGGGAATCGAAAATACGGGGATTACTGGTGAATAATGTGAAAGGGGTGGAAGGGAGTATGTGGAATTTAATGTTAGGAGAAAGAGAGTATGAGGTTTCGGTTTAATAAAATGCTTGTTCCTGCAGCGATTGTGTTTTGGCTGGCAGGTTGTGGGGGGGAGGGGGAAAATTCCCCGCCCTCACCTACGGGAAAGGAGATTGGGGCGACGATAGTCCCAACCCCGACCATAGTGCCGACGGAGGCAGGAAAATGGAGGACGGGCAGCAAGGTGTCGGATGCGTATGTTGACCCGGATGCCGTGCCAACCATTGACCCGGCAAGTATAAAGGCAAAGGGTTTTGAGTATGATTATGATGCCCTGACTTATGAGCTTGTTTGGTCGGATGAGTTTGACTATGAGGGTGCGCCGGATAAGGAAAAATGGGGGTATGATGTTGGGGGTTCTGGCTGGGGCAACCACGAGCTGCAAAATTATACAGAAGGGGATAATGTGACCGTTGCAAACGGGGTGATGATTATTGAAGCTAGAAAGGAGGAGCTTGGCGGGATGGACTACACCTCGACAAGACTTGTTTCGCGCGGCAAGGGGGATTGGCTGTATGGGAAATTTGAAATCTGTGCGAAACTCCCGGAAGGCAGGGGGACTTGGCCTGCCATCTGGATGCTGCCAACCGACTGGGCATACGGGGACTGGCCGACCTCCGGGGAAATTGACATAATGGAACATGTTGGCTATGACCAGGATCTAATCCATGCCACCGTACATACAAAATCCTATAACCATTCCATTGGCACGCAGAAATCGGCAACAAAGCGTGTTGATGGCGTGAGTGAGGAATTCCATGTTTATACCCTGGAATGGCTGCCGGATAAGATTATCATGTCGATGGATGGCGAACAATATTTTACCTTTGAGCCAACAAAATATAAAAGCCAGCCAACTTTAAATGAATGGCCGTTTGACAAACGGATGCACCTGCTTATCAATTTTGCAGTCGGTGGCGATTGGGGAGGCGCGCGCGGCGTGGATGAATCCGTATTCCCGCAGCAGTTTGTCATTGACTATGTCAGGGTATACCAGAGCGCAGAAATCACAGAACTCACCGCTATAAAATAATTTTACGAATCAATATGCCTGAACAAGTATACACTTCCAGTCATTGGTACTAAAAGAGCATATGCGGTATTAATAAGAAGGGGGATGATATTAATGAGCCAGTATCAGTTAGAAGGAAACCGCTTTTATTTTCAGGATTATGACAAGCTCCCGGCATTTTCAAGCTTTTTACCGGGGGTTGCCGGAATAAGCGGGATCCCGCTCTGGGTATTTTATACGAACCGTGGGCAGGGGGTGAATAGTTTCGGCATCCATCATAAAGGGAATGCCATTATGGAATTTAACCCGGCGAACACCGCCTATGAAAATACGCCGACTAAGGGATTCCGCACCTTTTTAAGAAAGGACGGGGAATATTTTGAACCGTTTTTCGGGTATTCTAGGACGGCGGAGCGCACAATGTGCGTGCAGAAAAACAGCTTTTCCATTACGCAAAAGGAGCGGGGACTGAGGATTTGCGTATCTTACTTTGTACTTCCGACTGAGGAGATTGGGGCATTGGTCCGGCGCGTGGATATTGAAAATATTTCCGGGAAAACCTGTGTAATTGAGGGGATTGACGGTCTGCCAAAAATCATCCCTTATGGGATACAGAACGGGCAGTTTAAAGAAATGTCCAACCTCTTTAAAAGCTGGACGGATATTAAAAATATAGAGAATAATGTGCCATATTATGCAATGCGCGCTTCCAGTGACGATTCCGCGGAGGTTTCAGAAATCCGCGGTGGGTATTTTTACTGCACGGCGGTGGATGGGGAACTTCTCCCTGTGATCTATGATGCGGAAACCATTTTTGATTATGAAAGTTCGCTTGCCACACCGGTTGTATTTTTGGAGGAGGGGCTTCGCGGTGTACGCTCGCGCAGGCAGTGCTTTGCGAATAAGGTGCCGTGTGGTTTTACCCCGTTTGAAAAGGAACTTTCGGCAGGGGGGACGTTTTCTTTTACTTCCTACATCGGCTATGCGGGGACGGTGGAACAGCTCAATGAAACGGCGAAGCGGTTTATGGGAAAGGATTATGCAAAAAGGAAGGAAACCGAGGCGGCTGGCATTATCGATGGGCTGGTAAAGGATGTAGCGACGAAGACGGCGGATCCGGTCTTTGACCAGTATATGGAACAATGTTATCTCGATAATTTCCTTCGAGGCGGCTATCCATACCTGTTTGAGGGAGAGGGCAAGAAAAACATTGTACACCTCTTTAGCCGCAAGCATGGCGACCCGGAGCGCGATTATAATTTCTTCTCCATTTCCGGTGAATATTATTCGCAGGGCAACGGCAATTTCCGTGATGTTTGCCAGAATCGCCGCAATGATGTATTTTTCCACCCGGAGATTGGCGACTTTAATATCTACAGCTTTTTTTGCTTAATCCAGGCGGATGGCTATAACCCGTTGGAAATCCGTCCCTGCACCTTCCTTGTGGAGGAAAAGAATAAGGGGCGCGCGCGGGAACTTGTTGAAGAACAGGTTTGCGGGGAGAAAGAAGCACTATTCAAACTTCTTGGTGGGAAATTTACACCGGGACAGATATGTACTGTTATGGCGGAACATGGCATGGAAATGAAGAAAAGTTCTGCTTTGGAGCCCTATTCGCAGGAAACACTAATTGCAAAGCTTCTGGAACTTTCGACGGAACAGCTTGAGGCGGGATTTGGTGAGGGCTACTGGAGTGACCATTGGGATTATTTGATGGATCTGGTGGAAAATTATTTGCTGATTTTCCCGGACAGGAAGCAAGAACTTTTAACAGGGCGGGCGGACTACCGATTTTACGATAGTGCGGGTCAGGTGCGGCCAAGACGGGAAACCTATGTATTAAATAAGGGCAAGGTGCGCCAGTATGGTTCGATGTTCCATAATGTGGAAAAGGAAAAGAAGGAAGGCTTTTTGGCGGGTGGAACAAACTGGATGAAAGATGAAAAGGGCAATGTTATTACAACAACATTGCTTGGTAAAATGTTAACTTTGGCATTGAATAAATTCCTGCTTTTAGACCAGGAGGGTATGGGCATCGAGATGGAGGGCGGAAAGCCCGGCTGGAACGATGCGATGAACGGGCTGCCGGGACTCTTTGGCAGCAGCATGGCAGAAACCTTAGAACTAAACCGCCTGCTTGCTTTCCTTGAAGGGAGCTATGAGGATGGAAGCATTGCGGGTTTCATTGACCTTCCATTCCAGATCGCTGCCCTGCTTGAGAGTATTGAGAAACTTTTACAGGAACGAAGCAGCCGCTGTGAGTTGGAAAATTGGGATGCGGCGGCAAGCCTTCGGGAATCTTACCGGGCAGTGGTTTATACCGGAATGTCTGGGGAAGTGGTAAAAGTAACAGCAAAGCGTATCTATAATGTGGTAAAAGATTGCCACAAGGCGGTGCTAAGGGGAATAGAGAGGGCGTTAAAGATTGGAAACGGCGTGCTGCCAACCTATTTTACATATGAGGTGACTGAGTATGAGCAGAGAAAGGATGAGGAGGGCAATCCACAGATTACTCCTTATGGACTCCCCGGCATTCAGGCAAAAGCTTTTACCTGCCACGCTGTTGTACCATTTTTGGAAGGACCTGCCCGGATGCTGTCCTGCCTTGATGGATATGAAGAAGAAAAACGGCAGATGTGTAAGTATATAAAGAATAGTGATTTGTATGATAAAAAATTAAAAATGTACAAAACTTCCGGCTCGATTGAGGGGCTTTCCATGGAGCACGGGCGCGTGCGCGCATTTACGCCGGGCTGGCTGGAACGGGAGAGTATTTTCCTGCATATGGAATATAAATATCTGCTGGGGCTTTTGCGTGCGGGGCTTGTGGAAGAATTCTACACCGCGATGCATGACGCGCTGATCCCGTTTTTGCCGCCGGAGCGCTATGGCAGGAGCACACTGGAAAATTCTTCCTTCCTCGCATCCAGTGCAAACCCCGATGAGAAAGTGCATGGAAGGGGGTTTGTGGCGAGGTTGAGCGGTTCAACGACCGAGATGCTCTCCATCTGGATCCGGATGTTTATTGGGGAGGGCGGCTTTTATATGGAAGATGGGGCGCTTAGCTTTAGACTTTCCCCGCTCCTTGCTGACTGGATTTTTGATGTAAACGGTGATGCTGCTTTCACGCTTTTCTCAAGTTGTAACGTGACCTACCACAACGGGAAGCAAAAGGCAACCTACGGGACGGATGGGGCAAAGGTGGTACGGATCACCTTGCATTATGCGGATGGCAGGGAAGAGGAAATATCCGGTGATACCTTAAAAAGCGGGCAGGCCGTAGCGCTGCGCGACGGGAAGATTGACCGAATAAAGGCATGGCTTTCCTGAAACAGGTATGATGGTTTTCCCGATGGGTTATAGTCGGTAAAAGGAAGTGGCAGGAGGTGTTCATAATGAGAATCGCATGGAAAAAAGCAATTTGTTATTCCGGTTACAGGGAGGGGCAAAGCCCGGTAACCGGGATCGTCCCGACCAAGGAAGAAATCCTGGAGGATCTTTTACTATTAAAGAAGGAGGGCTTTTCCTATCTTCGGATGTACGACCCGAATGCGCACGCAAGGCAGGTGTTGGAACTGATCCGGGAATATTGCCTGCCATTCCTTGTTATGGTGGGCATTGACCCAAGGGCAGAATATAACAACAAGGGATGTCCATGGCTAAAATCTGAAAAAACAACTCTGGAACTGGAAGAAAATATGGTGTATAATGATGACCAGATTAAAATGCTGACTATGCTGGCAAATGAGTACAAAGAATATTTTATTGCTGTTTCTATCGGCAATGAAAACCGTCCTTCCTGGGGGGCTGATCTAGTCACGGAGGAACGCCTGATTGGATTTGCAGAGGCGCTGCGGGAAGGGACGGGGCTTCCGGTTACCTATTGTGAGGGGGCTGGGGAATGGAAAAATTTGGAAAGATTGGCAGAAAAGCTGGATTTTATTTCCATACACAGCTATCCGCTCTGGAATGGCAAAACCTTAGAAGAGGCGGTGCGGATGAACCAGGACGACTATCATTCGGTGGCATCCCTTTATCCGGATAAACAGGTTATTTTTACGGAATGCGGCTGGACAACGGAATGTAACGCCTCCATGGACGCGGCGCAGGTGGGCGAAAAACAGCAGGAAAAGTATCTTGCAAAATTGCTTTTTTGGGCAAAGTCCGAAAAGATCCCTGTATTTGTGTTCGAAGCTTTTGATGAACCGTGGAAAGGTGGGAAATCCCCGCAGGAACCAGAAAAGCACTGGGGAATCTTTGATGTGGATCGCAAAGGAAAGCAAGTGGTAAGAAATGGTGTGCTGGGGTAAGCCATGTGCTGGCAGGAAGTTTTGGGGATAATGGCGGGATTTTAGAAATGAGAAAAGTTAGGATGTGCCTAAAAACTGCGTTTAGGCACATCCTAGGAAAGAGGAGCAGGCGATGGTAACAATTAAGGATGTGGCAAAGGTGGCCGGGGTGGCAATTTCCACGGTTTCCAATGTGATTAACAATGTGGGCAATGTGAGTGAGGAAACGAAGAAAAAAGTTTTGGCTGTGGTGGAGAACATGAATTATGTGCCAAATTTTAATGCGCGCTCATTAAAGGCAAACAAGAAAAACACTGTCGGCCTGTTCCTCTCCAGCATCCAGGGGGATTATTACCGCGTGCTAACGCAGGCAATCCATCTGCAATGCAAAATGGCGGGATTTATGTTGAATATCTATGTCAGCAATGAGAATACGAGTGAGGAAATCTATGGGATGATTGTGTCTTCCGGTGTGGAGGGGGCTATTATAATGAATGAGTGCCTTGAAAGCGACCATATTAAAAGGATTGCGCGCACGGGGCTTCCAATGGTTTTTTTAGAAAGGGAGTGCCGTGGAGAAAAAATTTCGAGCGTTACAATTGATAACCATATGGGAACGGAACTTGTAGTAGAATATTTGATCCGGTTAGGCCATCGGCGCATCGGTTATATCCATGGTGTGGAATGCAGGGATGATTGTGAGCGTTTTAGCGCTTATAAGGAAACCATGGAACAAAATGGTCTGCAGGTAGAACCAGGATTCTTACTTTATGCGGATTTTGAAGAGATCCGGGCCTACGAGGAAATGTGTAAATTTCTAAGGCAGGGTGGTAAAGTCCCGGATGCTTTTTTTTGCGCCAACGACGAAATGGCGGGCGGCTGTATGCGGGCGCTTACGGAATTTGGCATCCGTGTTCCGGGGCAGGTCAGTGTGGCAGGGTTTGACAATATCAATCTGGCACAGTATTTTGTTCCGGCGCTTACCACCGTGCAGAGTCCGGTGGAAGAGCAGGGAATGAAGGGAGCGCTGGAACTTTTCCGCCTGATGCGGGGGGAAGGAGAGCCTGAGGGAAAAAGCTTAAAACTCGCTACATCCATAATTGTGCGGGACTCCTGCATCCGACATGTTAAAGCGGGATGCTCATCCCGCCAATAACAAAGAAGGGAGCAACGGATGGGAAACATAGGGTTTATCGATGGGAATGGCAGTTTTTGCCTGAAAAATCCGCAGGATTACAGTTATCTGTATTTTCCGGTAGCGGGGGAGGATGGCATACGCTCCTGCCTTACGCCGCTGCTTGGCGGGGATGCAAAAAAAGACCAGAACACTTTTTTGTATGAGCCAGTCAGTGCGGAAAATTTACATAACAATCAAAGCACCAGAAACTTCTGGTGCCGCTTTGGGGAAGGGGAGGCCTGGTCGGCTACGGGAGTTTCGGCGAAAGCCTGTGCGGTAGGAAGGACAACGGATGCTGAGGAAACAGAACTTTTGGCAGGTTTTATGTGGCATGTGTTAAAACGGACAGCAAAGGATTTTCCCCTTGCTTCTTCCGTGATGACCTTTGTGCCAGATGAATTGCCGGAGGCGGAGGTCACAACCGTAACGATTAAAAATACGGGGGATATCCCTGTTTCGTTTACCCCGATGGCTGTTTTTCCCATGTATGCACGTTCTGCGGACAATATCCGCGATCACAGGCATGTGACCTCGCTTTTGCACCGCAGTTTTGTAACGCGTTTCGGTGTGAAGATCACCCCAACGCTTACTTTTGATGAGCGCGGGCACAAAAAAAATGAAATGACTTACTATGTGTATGGCGCGGATGGGAACGGGAACCATCCAGTTGGTGCCGTCCCATGCACGGAGGATGTAATTGGGGAGGGCGGGAACTTCCTGCATCCAGGCGCGGTATTTGGGAAATTTCCTAAACTTTCGTTTGCCGGGGATACATTTTCCGGCTATGAAACCTGTGGGATGCTGGTATTTGCGGAATGCACGCTTTTGCCGGGGGAGGAGAAAAGTTTTATCCTCTGTGCGGGGATTGGCGCGGATACGGCAACAAAGCGGGTGGAGGATGCACTTTCCAGTAAGAAAGCCGCGGACTGGCGCGCAGTCTTTGAGAGGACAAAAACAACCTGGCAGGAACAGGTAAATATTCATTTTTCCACGGGGGATAAGAGATTTGACCAGTATATGCGCTGGGTTGCTTTCCAGCCGATCCTGCGCAGGATATACGGCTGCTCCTTCCTGCCGCACCATGATTATGGCAGGGGCGGCAGGGGATGGCGCGACCTTTGGCAGGACTGCCTGGCACTTCTTTTGATGAACCCGGATGGGGTCAGGAAAATGCTGCTTGGGAATTTTGGCGGTGTACGCATGGATGGCACCAACGCGACGATTATCGGGAGCGGGACACAATCGGGAGTGGTGCAATTTATTGCCGACCGGAATAATATTTCGCGCGTATGGATGGATCATGGCTTTTGGCCATTGCACACCACGGCGTTCTATATCCATCAGACGGGGGATCTTTGTATCCTCCTTGAGGAGGCGGGGTATTTTAAGGACAAACAGGTGATGCGCGGCGGGGCAAAAGATGGGAAGTGGGATGATTCCTATGGCACGCAGCAAAAAAATACGGACGGTTCTTTTACTAGCGGAACAGTGCTAGAGCATATCCTTGTGCAGAACCTGACAGCATTTTATGATGTTGGGGAGCATAACCGCATCCGCCTGCGCGGCGCGGACTGGAATGATGCACTTGATATGGCGGGGGAACGCGGGGAAAGTGCAGCCTTTACTTTTGCCTACGCAGGAAACCTTGCAAGACTAAAGGAACTTCTTGCAGCACTTCTTACGCAGGGGGTTACACAGGTGGAGTTGGCAGAGGAACTTTCCATACTCTTGCGCGCCGACAAAGAGCTTTATGCGGATGTGCAAGAAAAGCAGGCTCTCCTTGCAAAATATGGGCATGCGGTAGCGCATGAGTGTTCGGGAAGAAAGACCAGATTAAAGGTGCAAGAACTTTGTGACATCCTTGGCTGTATGGAAGCCTGGTGGAAAGAAACCCTGCGGGAGGAGGAGTGGCTTTTTGGGGAGTATAGTTTCTTTAATGGGTATTATGATAATCATGGCAGAAGGGTGGAGAAGACGAAGGGCTTTGCGGACACTTACAAAACCATTGATGGAAGCTGCAATGCTTTAGAGGACGGTCGGAATCTGTCGGATGGAGGGAGTGCAAATCTGTCCGGAATCCGCATGATGTTAACCAGCCAGGTTTTCGCGGTGGAATCCGGCGTGGCAACACCGGAACAGATAAACCAGATCATCCGTTCTGCGGATGCGCTCCTTTACCGAAAAGATGCAGGCGGTTATTGTCTGAATACGGATTTTCATGAGGTAAAAGATGATCTGGGCCGTATGTTCGGCTTTGCCTATGGACATAAGGAAAACGGGGCGGTATTCTCCCATATGGCGGTTATGTATGGGAATGCGCTTTATCGGCGCGGGTTCCCGCAAGCGGGCTATCGGGCACTGATCTCTTTGTACCGGCAGGCAGCGGATTTTGAAAAGAGTAAGATCTATCCGGGCATCCCAGAATATTTTAATGACCGGGGCAGGGGAATGTACCATTATCTGACGGGCGCGGCGAGTTGGTATTTAATGACGGTTTTAACAGAAATGTTTGGGATCCGTGGGCACTTTGGCGATTTGGTCTTTGAGCCTAAGCTAATGGAGGAACAGTTTGATCAAAACGGGTGCGCAAAAGCAAAGTTTGTGTTTGCCGGAAGAAAACTTCAGGTTACATATATAAGAGGGGCAGGGACTGCAAAAGAAATGCGCATCCTAGTGGAAGGAAAAACACTGGAAGGGAATTGTATTCCGAGGGCAGAACTTGCACGTTGGGATAAGGAGCATCTGCACGAGATTTTTGTAGAATGGGTGTGAGGTGGGGAAAGAAATCCGCATCCTTATGGAAGGGATAGAAACTGGGCAAAGCGGACGGACATATTAGCAGGTGATAACGATATCGGAGGTGAAAAAATATATGTCTTGGAAAATAATTGAAACAGATTATGGGAAAAAGAGTTTCTGGCAGGAGAGGGAGGATTTTGAGGAGCGTGTGGAGATGATGCGCGTTATCAATGTTTATCCCGACTGCCGTTACCAGAGCATCCGCGGCTTCGGTGGGGCATTTACCGAGTCGTCAGGCTATAACCTGGCCAAAATGCCGGGAAACGTACAGGAAGAAGTGATTCAGGCATATTTTGGGCAGGAGGGACTGCGCTATAATCTTGGGCGCACCCATATTAACAGTTGTGATTTCGCGCTTGGGAATTATGCTTACGATGAGGAGGAGGCAGATGCTTCGCTTGAGAAATTTGATATTGGCCGTGACAAGGAATACATCCTGCCAATGATCATCCGCGCGAAGAAGGCAGCAGAGGAGGAAATCGAACTTTTGGCTTCCCCGTGGAGTCCGCCGGCCTATATGAAGACAAACGGGGAGATGAACCATGGCGGAAAATTAAAGGAGGAGTACCGTGCGCGCTGGGCGGAGTATATCGCACGCTTTTTAAAGGAGTACCGTGCCGCCGGCGTTCCTGTTTCCATGATTACCGTGCAGAATGAGCCAATGGCGGTACAGACTTGGGATTCCTGTATCTATGAGGCAGAGGAGGAGATGGTATTTGTCCGGGATTATTTAGGACCGACCCTTGAGCGTGAGGGACTTTCGGATGTTAGGATCTTTGTATGGGATCACAATAAGGAACTCCTGTTTGAGAGGGCAAAGGGTGTGCTTTCGGATGAAACGGCAGCAAAATATACAGCGGGTGTGGCGTTTCACTGGTACAGCGGCGACCATTTTGAAGCGGTTGCCCTTGTAAGGGAAAAATACCCGGATAAAGAATTAATTTTTACCGAAGGCTGTGTGGAATACAGCCGTTTTGCAGACAGCAGCGAGGTGACGAAAGCGGAGATGTATGCCCATGATATCCTTGGCAACCTGCTTGCGGGGACAAATGGGTATCTGGATTGGAACCTGTTGCTTGATGAACTCGGCGGACCAAACCATGTAAAAAATTATTGTGCGGCACCAATTATGTGTGACACGGTAAAGGGAACGGTAGAAAAGAGGCTTTCGTATTATTATATCGGGCATTTTTCGCGCTACATCCGGCGTGGTGCAGTGCGGCTTGCTACCACGAGGTTTACGGACAAGATCGAGGCGGTAGCTTTTGAAAACCCGGATGGGGGCAGGGTTGTGGTACTGATGAACCGCACGGGGGAGGATATCTGGCTGTCACTGCGCGAATATGATGGGGGGATTTCGTTTGTGGTAAAGGCACATAGTATCCTGACAGTGTTGCATGAGAAATAGGATGCAGGATTTTTGGAAGTTGGCGGGAGGGTTTTTGATATGGGGGAGAATAGAGTAAAGGACGGTTATACGCTTGTCTGGGAAGAAAATTTTGATTACGAGGGGAGTGTATGTGCGCAGGACTGGAGTTGTGAGGTAGGCGAACGCTGGGCGAATAATGAGCAGCAGGCGTACACGGATTCCTTGGAAAATGTATGTGTGCGGGATGGGAAACTTTTTATTACTGCGCGCAAGGAAACATACGGTATCCGGGATTATACCTCCGGGCGCATTACAACGGCGGGGAAACATTCTTTTTTGTATGGGTATTTTGAGATTCGGGCAAAGCTCCCAAAGGGGCATGGTTCCTGGCCTGCCATCTGGATGATGCCGGATTCGTCAAAACAGGGGAATCCGTGGCCACACTGCGGGGAGATCGATATTATGGAGCATATCGGCCGCAGGGAGGACTCCATTTGGTTCTCCTTACATTCCGAGCGCCACAATCACACAAGGAAGGACACAAAGCAGTACACGACCATCCGTGAATATGAAAATGTATGCTCTGAATTCCATACTTATGGGATGGAGTGGATGGATGGTGCGATTGAATTTTTTGTGGATGGAAAGAGTGCCTGTATTTACCGTCGGACGGATGATGAGCAAGATTGGACAGAAACTGCATGGCCGTTTGACCAGCCGTTTTATCTGATTATCAATATTGCAGTTGGCGGGGGCTTGGGCGGCGAAATTCATGAAGAAGAACTGCCATATGAGATGGTGGTGGATTATGTGAGGGTTTACCAGAAAAAGGGGTGACGCAAGTCACCCCTTTTTCTGAGGTGAGGAAACGTTTATTATTCCCTTTCTTCACACCTCTCCATCTAAAAAACCACCTGTTTTCCTATATAGTCATCGGTAAACTTAGATCGACTTCAAACCCACCCTGTTTACTATGTTTTATTTGCATTTTTCCGTTGTGCGCAAATATGATTTGCTTTACGATAAGCAAGCCTAAGCCGTGGCGCTGCTCGGTTGTTTTTTCGTCGCATACCATATAGTGCGGAGTATGGTTTAATTTCTCAATCTGTTCATCCGTTGCACCCATACCATCATCTGCAACAATAACAGTGCAAATATTATCTTTGGCTATAACACGAATATAGATATGGCAGCCTTGCACGTTATGATTTATGCTGTTTTGAATCAGATTACTGATTGCCCGTTTGATTAAATCTTTGTCAATATTTGCGGTACAAGAAGTTAAGGTTTCGTCTGTTTCCCATTCCATCCTATATTTTTCGTCAATATTCATATTGATAAAATCGACCACAACCTGACGGGTAAGAGCAATTAGATTTTGTCTTTGTGGATTGATTGGCTGCATATTATATTCCAACTTCGACGCAAGATTCAAGTCGTTAATTAAATTCCTTATACGGTTACTTTGCTTTACAATAACCGCAGCTTTTTTGCGGTTATCTTCCGATAGTTGCATATCACTTTCTAACTGCCCAGCATAACCCATTACCATGGAGAGCGGCG
>CAMWUU010000052.1 GCA_947177515.1 uncultured Lachnospiraceae bacterium | reverse complement strand
GCGTAAGAGAAAAGCACAGGAGGCGGCGAAAGCGGCGGAACAGGCCATGATAAAGGCGGAGAGTGAGAGCGATGCAAAGCGCCTTGCTGCGGCGGATAACGTGGTGGAAAAGGATGAGAAAAATCCGGATAATATGATCTGGCCGCTGCCGGGCGACGGGCGCATCTACGCCTACTTTGGACCGCGCAAGGCTCCGACGGCGGGGGCTAGCACTTACCACAGGGGACTTGATATTGGCGGTGTGTATGGCGCGCGCATTGTGGCGACCTTATCCGGCACAGTTTTGGAAGCAACCTACAACGCAAGCCGCGGGAATTATGTGGCAATCGACCATGGCGGCGGCCTGGTCACATACTATATGCACTGTTCAAAACTTCTGGTTTCACCGGGGGATAAGGTTTTGCAGGGTTCGGTTATTGCCCTGGTTGGATCAACCGGGATTTCAACCGGACCACATGTGCATTATTCCGTAGCGGAAAACGGAGTTTATGTTGATCCGCTAAAATATGTAAGCTATCAATAGGTTATGCCGGATGCAGGCATGGTTTATGGCCGGACAAAAAGAATGGCTGCGGGATGGATTGGAGGATTCGCGTGAAGGAAAGAGGCAGGTTTATCTTAGGAATGATTATGGGGATCGTGTGCACGGTGCTGATTTTTACCGGCGTGTACGCGGCAACGGCGGCAACGGACAAAAAGACCCCAGGAAATACACCGGGGCAGGAAAATGTGGGAACCAATGGAAAAGAGGATTCGGATAACAGCAGTGAGGCAGGAAATTTAATTACGCAAAACGGTTTGATGGATGGGTTTAACCCGGCGGATCTGATGGATACCAAGGCGAGTTATATTATGCGCCTAGTTGACAGTTATTTTCTTTATGACGTGACGCAGGAAGATTACCAGACGGCAATTTACCGCGCGTTAATGAATGCCTGCAATGACCCGTATTCCTGCTACTATACGCAGGAGGAGTATGCCTCCATGCAGGAGAGTACTTCCGGGGTTTACTGCGGGATTGGCTGTCTGGTACAACAGAATATCAAGACGATGTTAATCTATATTGTGCGGCCATTTAAGAATTCGCCTGCGGAGAAAGCTGGGATTAAGGCGGGGGATCTTGTCTACAAGGTGGATGGTGAGGAAGTAAGCGGCCAGGATATCAATCTGGTGGTTTCTAAGATGAAGGGCGAGGCGGACACAAAGGTGATGATCACCGTTTACCGCGAGAGTACCGGGGAGTATCTCGATATGGAAGTGACACGGGATTTTGTCGAGGTGGATACGGTTTCAAGCGAGCGACTGACACAGGATGGACATAAGATTGGCCTGATTACGATACTGGAATTTGATGAGCCGACAACAAAACAGTTCCTTGATGCACTTGACGATTTGCAGGGCTGGGGTGCCGAGGGTCTGATCATTGACCTGCGGGACAATGGGGGCGGACTTTTAGATGCCGTAACAGCCATGCTCGACCCGCTGCTGCCGGAAGGACTTTCCGTCTACATGCAGGATAAGCGCGGGGGCAGGGAGGATTACACATCGGATGCGGCATGTATTGATCTTCCGATGGCGGTTATCGTGAATGGCAACAGCGCGAGCGCATCCGAGATTTTTGCCGGGGCAGTACAGGATTACGGCGTGGCAACCATCGTCGGGACACAGAGTTTTGGCAAGGGCATTGTACAGTCGGTGGTTCCGCTCGGGGACGGCTCCGCGGTAAAACTTACCATTGCAGATTACTACACGCCAAAGGGGCGCAATATCCATGGTGTCGGTATCACACCGGATCTTATCGTTGAACTTGCGGAGTATGAGGGCAGCAGTGAACTCAAACATGAGGAAGACACACAGTTTATGGCAGCGCTAAAAGAGGTGCTGCGCCAGATCAATGAGGAAGGAGCGTCAGGGAAATAAGGCGGTTTTATATCAGATTAAGTTAGTATTGCTTATAAAAAAGATTAGCAATCCCTATGAAAAAAGACAGGACAAATAAAGGGATTTATGCTAGAATAAGAGCGTTGCGGGCAGCGGGAAGAAAAAGGGGTGGGGGTACCGCCTGCCAAAACAAGGATGATATGGAGGATGATCATGGACTACAAGAATGCAGGAGTTGACATTGAGGCGGGCTATAAGGCTGTGGAGCTGATGAAAAAGCATGTGCAGCAGACCATGCGGGATGAGGTCGTGGGCGGCCTTGGCGGTTTTTCCGGCGCTTTCTCCTTAAAGGGGTATATGGGGATGGAGGAGCCGACACTTGTTTCCGGAACCGACGGGGTGGGGACAAAATTGAAGCTGGCGTTTCTTTTAGATCAGCATGATACGATCGGAATCGACTGTGTTGCAATGTGTGTCAATGATATAGCATGTGCGGGCGGCGAGCCGTTATTCTTCCTTGATTATATTGCCTGTGGCAAGAATGAGCCGGAGAAGATTGCGACAATCGTTTCCGGTGTGGCTGAAGGATGCAGGCAGGCGGGTGCGGCATTGATCGGCGGTGAAACAGCGGAAATGCCGGGCTTTTATCCGGTGGATGAGTACGATCTTGCGGGCTTTGCGGTTGGCATCGTAGATCAGAAAAAACTGATTACAGGGCAGGAATTAAGGGCGGGCGATGTGGTGATCGGCATTGCATCCTCCGGCATTCACAGCAATGGTTATTCCCTGGTGCGCAAGGTATTCCCGATGAACAGGGAAAAACTGGAAATTTATTTTGAGTCGCTTGGCCAGACCCTGGGCGCGGCACTTTTGACCCCGACAAAGATTTATGTAAAAGCGTTGAAATCCCTGAAAGAGGGCGGGGTTACAGTAAAGGCGTGCAGCCATATCACGGGCGGCGGATTCTATGAAAATATTCCGAGGATGTTAAGGGACGGCGTGACGGCGGTTATCAGGAAGGACAGCTATCCGATCCCGCCGATCTTTAAGATGCTCTCGGTGGATGGAAATATAGAAGAAAAGATGATGTATAATACATATAATATGGGGATCGGCATGATGCTCTGCGTGGAGGCGGATCAGGCAGATCAGGCGGTGCGCCAAATAGAGGCGGCGGGCGAGAAAGCTTATATTGTCGGTGAGATTGAAAATGGCGAGAGGGGAGTCCGCTTATGTTAAGGGTTGTGGTGATGGTTTCGGGCGGCGGTACGAATCTTCAGGCCATCCTTGACGCAGTAAAAGACGGGAAAATCACGAATACGGAAATTGTTGGGGTAATCAGTAATAAGAAGTATGCCTACGCGTTGACTAGGGCAAAACAGGCAGGTCTTCCGGCCGTTTGTGTATCGGTAGGGGACTATGCGCAGCGGGAGGATTTTAACAGGGCGCTGCAAAAAGCAGTGGATTCGTTTGCGCCGGACCTTGTGGTGCTCGCGGGTTTTCTGGTGATACTGCCGGAAGAACTGGTAAAAAATTACAAAAACAGGATGATCAATATCCATCCCGCCCTGCTCCCGTCCTTTGGCGGGAAGGGCTATTACGGGCTTAAGGTACATGAGGAAGTGCTTGCTAGGGGCTGCAAGGTAACGGGTGCAACCGTGCATTTTGTGGACGGGGGCTGTGATTCCGGACCGATCCTGCTGCAAAAAGCTGTGGAAGTAAAACATGGTGATACCAAGGAAGTGCTGCAGCAGCGTGTGATGGAGGAAGCCGAGTGGAAGATCCTGCCGCAGGCAATCGATTTGATTGCAAATGGGAGGGTTGTGTTTGAAGACGGGCGCGCTTTTGCAGGGGAATAATCGTGTTTTGCCCCAGTGGGGAGTGTTAAAAAAGAAATGCGAAGAAGGAGAGATACAATGAAAGTTTTAATTGTGGGCAGTGGCGGCAGGGAACATGCCATCGCTTTAAAGATCGCAGAAAGCCCGAAAGTGGACAAAATTTACTGTGCTCCGGGCAATGCCGGAATCGCACAGGTTGCCGAGTGCGTGCTAATCGGGGCGATGGAATTTGAAAAACTTGCGGATTTTGCACAGGAAAAAGGGATTGATCTTACAGTAATCGGCATGGATGAACCACTTGTCGGCGGTATTGTCGATGTTTTTCAAGAGCGGGGGCTTCGCATATTCGGACCTAGGAAGGATACAGCAATTATCGAGGGTTCCAAGGTCTTTTCCAAGGATTTAATGAAAAAGTACGGCATCCCGACGGGAGCATATGAAACTTTTTCTGATGCGGATGCGGCAATAAAGTATCTTGAAACATCAACGTATCCGATTGTGGTAAAAGCGGATGGACTCGCACTAGGCAAGGGCGCTTTGATCTGTAACAGCTTTGAGGAAGCCAGGGATGCCGTGCGCACGCTGATGCTCGATAAGCAGTTTGGCTCATCAGGTGACCGGGTCGTCATCGAAGAATTTTTGACCGGACGCGAGGTTTCAGTGCTTTGTTTCTGCGACGGCACGACGATTAAAACCATGGCAAGCGCCCAGGACCACAAACGTGCAAAGGATGGGGATCAGGGTTTAAATACCGGTGGTATGGGAAATTTCTCACCAACCCCGTTCTACACAAAAGAGGTGGACGAGTTCTGCAAAAAATATGTTTACCAGCCGACCATGGACGCAATGAAAAAGGAAGGGCGCGATTTTAAGGGAATTCTCTTTGTTGGGCTGATCCTCACACCAAGTGGACCTAAGGTGCTTGAATACAATGCACGTTTCGGCGACCCGGAAACACAGGTTGTACTGCCGCGCATGAAAAATGATATTGTTGAAGTTTTTGAGGCCTGCATCGATGGCAAGCTTGATGCGGTTGACCTGCAATTTGAGGATAACGCCGCTGTCTGCGTGATCTTAGCTTCCGACGGTTATCCGGAAAAGTATGAAAAAGGATTTGCCATTACGGGGCTTGATGCCTTTGACGGGAAGGATGGTTATTTCTGTTTCCATGCTGGCACCAAATTCGATGAGGCGGGAAAGATTGTCACCAATGGCGGGCGTGTGCTCGGTGTGACTGCGCTTGGCAGGGATTTAAAAGAGGCAAGGGCGAACGCATACAGGGCAACGGAATGGGTAAGTTTTGAAAACAAATATATGCGCCATGATATCGGGAAGGCAATTGACGAGGCATAGTGAAAGTGCCTGTCCGAAATAGGGCGGGCGCGGGATACAAAAAAGTCGGGCTGCGACACTTAGGAGGCAGCCCGACTTTTGCTGGTTTGTACTGGTAAAAAAAGGAAAGCAAAAAAATGCCAAAATTAGCTTGACATCTTGAAAAAAAAGTGTTAGTATGAAAGATGCACTATTATGGTGCTCTCTATACCCACTTACTAATATTATATCACAGTATGGTGAAAATGCAAATGTTTTTTTCAAAAATATCTTGAAAAATATGCGCATTTCACAAGATATTGATAGAAAGGTACTGGGATATACTATATTTAGTATGATATATGTGGAGGATAGAATAGGCAAAACGGAGATTTTATTTCAAATCAAGGGGTGAAACGTCTATGGATAAAAACAGGATACGTCCAATCAAAGTTGGCAGTAAAGGAATGAGGATGAGTTACTCCCGCCAGAAGGAAGTGCTTGAGATGCCGAACCTCATCGAGGTCCAGAAGAATTCCTACCAGTGGTTCCTGGAGGAGGGGCTGGGCGAAGCCTTCCGGGACATCTCGCCGATCACCGATTACAGCGGTAAGCTCAGCCTTGCGTTTACCGGTTTCCAGCTTTGTGAGGAGGATGCAAAATACACCATTGAGCAGTGCAAGGAGCGGGATGCGACTTACGCTGCCCCTTTAAAAGTGAAAGTGCGCCTCCACAACAGGGAGAATGACGAGATCAACGAGCATGACATCTTTATGGGCGACCTGCCATTAATGACGGAAACCGGGACTTTTGTAATCAACGGTGCCGAGCGTGTCATCGTCAGCCAGTTAGTGCGTTCCCCCGGTATTTACTATACAATCGGGCACGATAAAATCGGCAAGACCCTCTATTCTTGTACCGTGATCCCGAACCGCGGTGCGTGGCTGGAATATGAAACCGACTCGAATGATATTTTCTATGTGCGTGTAGACCGCAACCGCAAGGTGCCGATCACGGTGCTTTTGCGCGCCTTAGGAATCGGGACAAACGAGCAGATCAAGGATATGTTCGGGGAAGAACCCAAAATAATGGCAAGCTTTGCAAAAGACCCGTCCGATAATTATCAGGACGGCCTGCTTGAGTTGTACAAAAAACTGCGTCCAGGCGAGCCGCTTTCCGTGGAGAGTGCAGAAACCTTAGTTAACGCGATGTTCTTTGATCCAAGACGCTATGACCTAGCAAAGGTTGGACGCTATAAATTTAATAAAAAACTGGCTTTAAAGAACCGTGTGGTTGGACTGATCCTGGCTGAGGATGCCGTGGATCGCACGACCGGGGAAGTGATTGAGGCTGGGACGCTGATCACGGAGGAAATAGCGGTGCAGTTGCAGAATGCGGCACTGCCGTTTATTATCGTGCAGACGGAAGAGCGGAATGTCAAGGTGCTTACCAACCTTATGGTGGATTTAAATGCGTATGTGGACTGCGATAAGGCGGAACTTGGCATTACGGAGGATGTTTACTATCCGGTGCTTGCAGGCATTTTAAATGACAACGACAATATAGAGGATATCAAGGCGGCAATTAAGCGCGATGTGGCAGATCTGATTCCGAAACACATTACGCGTGAAGATATTTTTGCCTCAATCAATTATAATATGCATCTGGAATATGGGATTGGTAACCAGGACGATATCGACCACCTGGGCAACCGCCGGATCCGTGCGGTGGGCGAACTTTTGCAGAACCAGTACCGCATTGGTCTTTCCAGGCTTGAACGCGTGGTTCGCGAGCGCATGACAACGCAGGATCTAGAAGGGATCAGTCCGCAGTCGCTGATTAATATTAAGCCGGTGACTGCCGCAGTGAAGGAATTTTTTGGAAGTTCCCAGCTCTCCCAGTTTATGGATCAGAACAACCCGCTCAGCGAGCTGACTAATATCCGCCGTCTTTCGGCATTAGGACCTGGTGGTCTTTCCCGTGACCGCGCAGGGTTCGAAGTCCGTGACGTGCATTATACGCACTATGGCAGAATGTGCCCGATTGAAACCCCGGAAGGTCCTAACATTGGTCTGATCAACTCCCTCGCATCCTACGCGAGGATTAACCAGTACGGTTTTGTGGAAGCACCATACCGTAAGGTGGACAAATCCGATCCGAAGAATCCGCGCGTTACGGACGAGGTTATTTATCTGACTGCGGATGAGGAGGACAAATATATTGTAGCACAGGCAAACGAACGTCTTGATGCGGATGGATATTTTGTTAATAATAATGTATCGGGGCGTTTTCGTACTGAAACCTCCCTGTTCCAGAAAACGAAAGTGGATTTGATGGACGTATCACCGCGCATGGTCTTTTCCGTGGCAACTGCGATGATCCCGTTCTTACAGAATGATGATGCGAACCGCGCGCTTATGGGTTCGAACATGCAGCGCCAGGCTGTGCCGCTTCTGTTTACCGAATCCCCGGTGGTTGGCACTGGCATGGAAACCAAGACAGCGGTGGACTCTGGTGCGTGCATCGTGGCAAAGCGGGGCGGGATCGTGGAGTCCTCCACCTCGTGCAGGATTTTGGTCCGCACGGATGACAATGCGAAGGACGAGTATCGGCTTACAAAATTTACCAGGAGCAACCAGGGTACTTCGATCAACCAGCGCCCAATCGTAATGAAGGGGGATCGCGTGGAAGCGGGGCAGATTATTGCGGACGGACCATCCACTTCGGGCGGCGAGCTGGCACTTGGAAAGAACCCGCTGATCGGGTTTATGACCTGGGAGGGCTACAACTATGAGGATGCTGTCCTGCTTTCGGAGCGGCTGGTACAGCAGGATGTCTACACCTCCATCCATATCGAGGAATACGAAGCCGAAGCGCGCGATACAAAGCTAGGACCGGAGGAGATTACGCGGGATGTACCGGGCGTGGGTGATGAGGCATTAAAAGACTTAGATGACCGCGGTATTATCCGGATCGGTGCGGAGGTTCGCGCCGGGGATATCTTAGTGGGCAAGGTAACGCCAAAGGGGGAAACAGAACTTACTGCCGAGGAGCGGCTGCTGCGCGCGATTTTCGGTGAGAAGGCGAGGGAAGTGCGCGACACATCGCTTCGCGTCCCGCACGGCGAGTACGGTATTATTGTTGATGCAAAGGTTTTCACACATGAGAACGGCGACGAACTGCCGCCGGGGGTGAATGAAACAGTGCGCGTCTATATTGCGCAAAAGAGGAAGATCCAGGTCGGGGATAAGATGGCAGGCCGTCACGGTAACAAGGGTGTGGTTTCCCGGGTGCTTCCGGTGGAAGATATGCCGTTTTTGCCGAATGGCAGACCGCTTGATATTGTGTTAAACCCGCTTGGTGTGCCGTCCCGTATGAATATTGGTCAGGTGCTTGAGATTCATTTAAGCCTTGCGGCAAACGTGCTTGGATTTAAAGTTTCCACCCCGATATTTGACGGCGCGAACGAGAATGATATTATGGATACCCTGGAGATGGCGAATGATTATGTCAATACGCCGCTTGAGGAGTTTGAGAAAAAATATAAGGATGTCCTTGACCAGGAAGTAATGGAATTTTTGCTGACGAACCAGGAGTACCGCAAGGAATGGGAGGGTGTCCCGATTAACCGCGACGGAAAAGTAAGGCTGCGTGACGGGCGTACCGGTGAGTATTTTGACGGCGCTGTCACCATCGGTTTCATGCATTATTTAAAACTCCACCACTTAGTGGATGATAAGATTCATGCACGTTCGACCGGTCCTTACTCGCTTGTTACCCAGCAGCCACTCGGCGGCAAGGCGCAGTTCGGCGGACAGCGTTTCGGTGAGATGGAAGTCTGGGCACTCGAGGCTTACGGTGCAGCGCATATCTTACAGGAGATCCTGACCGTTAAATCCGATGATGTGACCGGGCGTGTAAAGACTTATGAAGCGATTATCAAGGGTGAGAACATTTCCGAGCCGGGTATCCCGGAATCCTTTAAGGTCCTGTTAAAGGAACTTCAGTCCCTGGCACTTGATGTTACGGTGCTTGACGAGAACGGCGAGGAAGTCCGCATGACGGAAAACATTGAGTACGGCGATACAGAGCTTACGCCGTTAATCGAGGGGGACGACAATTTCCGCTATGATGACGGTTATGAGGATGCCGGCTACCGAGAGGTCAATGTGGAGGACGGCGAACTGTTTGATGCATATGAGGACATCGAAGATGATGAGGACGAAGAGGAGGATGGTCTGGATTTCAAGGATGTTGATATGGAGTTTGAGGAATAAGGGTGTAACTGTGATTATACTCACGAGCGATGAAATCTGCCGCTAGTTCCCGGTGTCTTTCGCTCGTGAGTCGGGTTGCTTGGCAAGTTTTAGCGATCGTCAGTATAAGTAAACGGAAGGAGTGCCATAAATGTCCTACGATATGGAAAATGACAGCGTGAAAGAAATCACGTATGATAAGATTAAGATTGGACTTGCTTCACCGGAAAAAATCCGCGAGTGGTCCAGGGGCGAGGTAAAAAAACCGGAAACGATTAATTACAGGACGCTCAAACCGGAGAAGGATGGTCTGTTCTGCGAGAAGATTTTCGGACCGAGCAAGGACTGGGAGTGCCACTGCGGAAAGTACAAGAAAATCCGCTACAAGGGTGTGGTCTGCGACCGATGTGGTGTTGAGGTGACCAAGGCCAGCGTGCGCCGCGAGAGGATGGGACATATCGAGCTTGCGGCTCCGGTATCCCATATCTGGTATTTTAAGGGAATTCCCAGCCGTATGGGGTTAATCCTTGACCTCTCCCCTAGGGTACTTGAGAAGGTGCTCTATTTTGCGAGCTATATCGTGCTTGACAAGGGGGTTACTGACCTTTCCTACAAACAGATTTTAAGTGACAAGGAATTCCGTGAGGCATATGACAAGTGGGGAAACACATTCCGTGCCGGGATGGGTGCGGAGTCGATTATGGAGCTTTTGCAGGCGATTGATCTGGAGAAAGAGTCCGCGGAATTAAAGAAGGGCTTAAGGGAATCCACCGGACAGAAGCGCGCGCGCATTATTAAGCGTCTTGAGGTAGTCGAGGCGTTCCGCGAATCCGGCAACAAGCCGGAGTGGATGATTATGACCGTGATTCCCGTAATCCCGCCGGATATCCGCCCGATGGTACAGCTTGACGGCGGGCGCTTTGCAACTTCGGATATGAATGATCTGTATCGCCGTATTATTAACCGCAACAACCGCCTAAAAAGATTGTTGGAACTTGGCGCACCTGATATTATTGTACGCAATGAAAAAAGGATGCTCCAGGAGGCGGTGGATGCCCTGATCGATAATGGGCGGCGCGGCAGGCCGGTTACAGGTCCTGGCAATCGTCCGCTGAAATCCCTCTCGGATATGTTAAAGGGTAAGCAGGGGCGTTTCCGCCAGAACCTCCTCGGAAAGCGTGTCGATTATTCCGGCCGTTCGGTTATCGTGGTTGGGCCGGAACTTAAGATTTATCAGTGCGGCCTGCCAAAAGAGATGGCGATTGAGCTGTTTAAACCATTTGTTATGAAGGAACTGGTGGCAAAGAACACTGCACACAATATCAAATCTGCAAAGAAGATGGTGGAGCGCCTGCAGCCTGAGGTATGGGATATTTTAGAGGACGTGATCCGCGAGCACCCGGTAATGTTAAACCGCGCGCCTACGCTGCACCGCCTCGGTATCCAGGCCTTTGAGCCGGTGCTTGTCGAGGGTAAGGCAATCAAGCTGCACCCCCTTGTATGTACCGCATTTAACGCCGACTTTGACGGTGACCAGATGGCGGTGCACCTTCCTCTCTCTGTGGAAGCGCAGGCGGAATGCCGTTTCCTCCTGCTCTCGCCGAACAATCTCCTAAAACCATCAGACGGCGGTCCGGTGGCTGTGCCGTCCCAGGATATGGTGCTTGGGATCTACTACCTGACCATGGGCAAGATGGTAGATTTTTCGGAGGATAAAGAAATTGCGGATCGTGCCACAAGGCTTTATACGAATCTTGACGAGATCAGGAAAGACCTGACGGAAAGCTATCTGGCAGTACAGCAGGGCAAGGCTGAGCGGGAGGGGATGTTTTACGAGGACAGCTATATCAAGTACCTTGTGGACGAGAAGACGGGGCGTACTGTGGTCTGCCGCCCGAGTGATCTGTTAGGACATTATTACGAAGATACCAATACAGCATTGCTGGCGCATATGAATGGGGCAATTACCCTGCACCAGAAGATAAAGGTAAAGAGGAGGGGGATAAAACTAGATGGCACGCCAATTGAAAAAATTCTTGAAACAACACTTGGCCGCCTGCTCTTTAATGAGATTATCCCACAGGATCTGGGTTTTGTCGACCGCAGCAAGGAGGAAAATATCCTAGCGCTCGAGGTGGACTTCCACGTTGGCAAAAAACAGCTTAAGAAAATCCTGGAAAAATGTATCAATACCCACGGTGCGACGACAACAGCGGAAACACTCGACGCGATCAAGGCGATGGGATACAAATATTCGACACTTGCGGCGATGACGGTATCGATTTCCGATATGACCGTGCCTGCGGCAAAGCAGGAGATAATAGCAGAAGCCGAGGCGACTGTGGATCGGATCGCAAAGAATTTCAGGCGCGGGCTGATGACAGAAGAAGAGCGTTACAAAGCCGTAATCGAAACCTGGAAAGAGGCGGATGATGAGATTACACACAAGCTTCTCTCCGGACTTGACAAGTACAATAATATTTATATGATGGCAGATTCCGGTGCGCGTGGTTCCGAAAAGCAGATCAAGCAGTTGGCTGGGATGCGCGGGTTGATGGCGGATACTTCTGGTAAGACCATCGAGTTGCCGATCAAGGCAAATTTTCGTGAAGGGCTTGATGTACTGGAATACTTTATTTCCGCGCACGGTGCGCGCAAGGGTCTTTCCGATACAGCACTGCGTACCGCGGACTCCGGTTACCTTACAAGGCGTTTGGTTGATGTATCGCAGGAGCAGATTATCCGTGAAACAGATTGCTCAGAAGGCATGGAGGAATTGCCGGGCATGTGGATTAAAGCGTTCACGGATGGCAGGGAAGTAATTGAGAGTCTTGAAGAGCGCATTACAGGGAGGTATTCCTGTGAAACCATCTACGACGATGCCGGCGAGATGATTGTAAAGAGAAACCATATGATTACTCCGCAGAGGGCAGCGCGCATAGTGGCGAAGAAAGAAATACAGGAGGCGGGTTCTGATGCAAAAATTAAAATCCGCACGATATTGACCTGCCGCTCCCATGTCGGCGTGTGCGCGAAATGCTACGGTTCCAATATGGCAACCGGCGCAGCAGTGCAGGTCGGTGAGGCAGTTGGCATTATTGCGGCGCAGTCGATTGGCGAACCTGGTACGCAGCTTACCATGAGAACCTTCCACACCGGCGGCGTGGCCGGCGATGACATTACGCAGGGTCTTCCGCGTGTTGAGGAACTTTTTGAAGCCAGGAAGCCGAAAGGACTTGCAATTATTGCAGAGTTCGGTGGTACCATCAATATCCGCGATACAAAGAAGAAGCGGGAGGTCGTTGTAACTAACACGGAAACAGCGGAGTCGAAGGCATACCTTATCCCTTATGGTTCCCGTATCAAGGTTATGGAAAACCAGGTGATTGAGGCGGGCGACGAGCTGACCGAAGGCAGTGTCAATCCGCATGATATCTTAAAGATCAAGGGCGTGCGTGCCGTGCAGGATTATATGATCCAGGAAGTACAGCGCGTGTACCGTTTGCAGGGTGTTGAGATCAACGATAAGCATATCGAGGTAATTGTGCGCCAGATGTTAAAGAAGGTGCGCATTGAAAATAACGGCGATTCGGAATTTTTGCCGGGTGCAATGGTCGATCTTTTAGAGTATGAAGATGAAGTTGCAAAGCTTTCATCGCAGGGCAAGGAGCCGCCGGAAGGCAAGCAGGTTATGCTCGGTATTACGAAAGCTTCCCTTGCCACGAATTCCTTCCTTTCCGCGGCATCCTTCCAGGAAACGACCAAGGTGCTGACGGAGGCAGCGATTAAAGGTAAGATCGATCCGCTGATTGGTTTGAAAGAAAACGTTATTTTAGGAAAGCTGATTCCTGCCGGTACCGGAATGAAGCGCTACCGCAATATCAAGCTTGATTCGGATATTGTTGAGGAAATCTTAG
>CAMWUU010000051.1 GCA_947177515.1 uncultured Lachnospiraceae bacterium | reverse complement strand
GTTGTAGAGTTTTGGAGATGAATGAACTGAAGTTCTAAAACGATTGGTCGTTTTATTCAAATTTTTTTCGAAAAAATGTGAATATTGACAATTTGGATTACATATGATATGATTAAGTTGTCAATAGTTAGGATTGCGCAAGTAGTTGACACTGATAATAAAGCAGACTTACGTCTGCTGTTTTCATCTTAAAAAGGAGTGATGGACAATGATAACTGGAAATGAGGCGGCTAAATGGTTTATTTTTCATAATCCTGAACTGGCATCTGGTTATATTGATGAAAACATAAAAGTAAACAAACTTGTTTATTTTTCTAATTTGATGTACCATTGCGTCCACAATAAAGATATGATTTCAGATGATTTTGTTGCTTTTCCTAATGGTCCGGTAGTGTATGCCATATATAGAGATTATCGTTATAATGGTTTAAACATGTTTCCGGAGATGGTCAATCCATTGGAAAAAGAGCAGGAAAAGATACTAAACATTATCAATTTTGTATACGGAGATGCTTTGGCAGACAAATTGGTTGAGGAATCGCATTCTCATTCGCTTTGGAAAAGAGTGAAATCCATGATTCCGAATAACCCCAAAATAGACTTTGAAGATATTGACGATGCCCTTATAGAGTATAACAAAAATCTTTATAAAGCATATTCGGAGATGGACTTTTCTAAGATTGCAAAGGAAAAGATTAATGGTAATATATATTACTACATGAAGGATGAATTTGATTTGACAGAAGATATTATTCAAAGGCTGTCTTCGTTTGAACCATATGGGGAACCTAGATTCCTGGAAATGATCAGTGGGGAGCTGGTTGTGGCATGATGGATATAGTTATTGCGGTTTTGTGTTTCCCGAATGATCCGACAAAGAATAAGGTGGCTCATCAGATGTTTGTTGCAGAGCGTATTGAAAATTATGTTGATTTATATTCTGTGTCTTCTATAATCGGGAAGGAAAAGCGTGTATATGGGAAAGAGGCGGAGAATTATGCCACCATTATACCGCCAGAAAATACAGAAAATGGATTTAAAGTTCCATCTTTCATAGATTGTACAAAAGTATATCGGGTGTCATTAACATCAAATGCTGATTTGGTGAAATTAGCTAATCGGGAGATATCAGGAGAATTGAGGGAAAGAATCCTTAAGCGTATAAAAGAACTGCGGGAGAGTGGGAAACAATTGGTCTATTCCATTTCTGAGGAGCAATTCCGAAGTTGGAATCCAAAATTCAAGTAAAAGGTTTTAGGACAAAGAAAACAAAAAGTAAATAATAGCGATTTATCTGCCATTATTATTGTAACTCTACAAGTTTGCCCTGGATGGGATTGATTTTGCGCTTGACTTTTATAAAGTGCTGTGATAGAATATAAGAAATTTATTGAAAAGGCAAGGATGAGAAGGAGTAGCTGTTGCGGGCGTTTTCAGAGAGGGGATGGTGGTGTAAATCCCTAACAGTGCAGCAGGGAAGCAGTCTTGGAGCCGCAGACCGAACCGGGAATCCAAAGTAGGCTCTGACGGAGGCTTTACCGTTAAAAGAAGCATGGCATCGGAGTAATCCCGTGCCAACAGAGTGCAGAGTATTCTGAATTTAGGTGGTAACACGGACATGATGTTCGCCCTAAACTGGCTATAAGAGTCAGTTTAGGGCGTTTTCTTCTGTGTATAAGAATACAAACTTGCATGAATGTAAATACATGTCAACCCCATGTCTGGTCTGTGCAGAAAAATGTGCAGAGAAAATATTCCATATCTGGTACAGTGGGCAGGGGGAGGGAAGAACTTTTTCTGGCTGGTTGCTGTCTGTGTGGAAAGGAACGGGAGGTGATTGGATGAGAGCGGGGAAATTACCAGGAGTGGTGGAAGAGCGCTCACTTCTTATGTATATGGAAACAACGGATAAAAAAGTGGGTATGCGGAGGATGGAGCCTGCGCAGGTTGCTTTGAGTGAAAGGAACGATGGATACCAATGCATGTTGGCAACTGACCAGATGGGAATATTTGGAAATGACCAAACGAAGGCGTTTTGCGTTGGGGCGCTTTTTGACAGGGTATGCGGGAAGCTGGCAGCATCCGGTGCCGCCGGGGAGGTGTTTACCATCAGCTTATCCCTGCCGCCAAAGTGTGAGGAGAAGGAACTAAAAAAATTGGCGCAGGTTATTGCGCGGGCTGCAAAAGAGCGTGATATCACTGCGTACAGCCTCCAGGCGCAGGGGCGGTATGAATCCGGGGAAGAAGGGGTTGTACAGATGACGGTCACAGGAGCGGGAAAGACCCCTTTAAGGCCAGTGCAGGAAGCGTTGCAGCCTGCGGGCAAAACTGTTATTATGGCGGGCTATGCGGCGCTTGAGGCGACGGCAGTGTTTCTATTGGAACAAAGGGAATTCCTGCTGCGCCGTCTTGCTGCTGGCTATCTTGCGCAGGGACTGAAAAAAGCGGTGGACACGGATGTGCGTGAAGCGGCACGCATTGCATTTCATGCGGGGGCACTGGTTAAGACGGCGGGCGAGGGAGGTGTTTATGCGGCGTTATGGGAGCTGGGGGAATATCTTGACTGCGGTATGGATTTAAACCCCTACGATATTTTGCTGCATCAGGAAACTATTGAAGTATGTGAGCTTTTGGATATCAGCCCCTATATGCTTGCATCGGGGGGATGCCTGTTCGCTGTAACGGGGGATGCCGAAGCGCTGCTTGCAGCCTACCGGACAGCGGGCATTGCCGCCACAAAGATTGGTACATTGAAAGAAGGGCGCGACCGTGTGCTGCACAATGGGGAGGAGGAGCGCTTTCTGGAACCATTCCGTGCGGAGGAAATGTATCGGGTATTAGAAGGGCGTATGCGGAACTAAAACAGCAAATGCCCGTACAGCGCCCGGGAGGGATTGCTGGGAGCGAAGCGTACAGAAAGCCCTCCCCCTGAGCAGGGTGCTGGGAGGGCATTTGCGGAACTAATAATAAGGAGGACAACAATTATGGAAGACAAAAACAGGGAGCAGTTAAAAGAGGCCATCCTTCGCGCAATCGAGAAAAACGCGAAGCTTTCCACAAAAGACCTGGCCATTATGCTTGGCTATACCGAGGAGGAAGTAACCGTATCCATCGCCGAGATGGAGGCGGACTCTGTAATCTGCGGCTACCCGACCTTAATCAACTGGGATAAAACAAGCCGCGAGCGTGTCACTGCACTGATTGAGGTCAAAGTAACGCCGCAGCGCGGGCAGGGTTTTGACAAGATTGCAGAACGCATCTACCGCTTTGACGAAGTAGAATCCGTTTACCTGATGTCGGGCGGTTTTGACTTAACCGTAATCATCGACGGGAAAAGTATGCGCGAAGTAGCAAACTTTGTTTCTGGTAAACTTGCGCCGATGGAAGCGGTATTAAGTTGCGCAACGCATTTTGTGTTAAAGAAGTATAAGGAACATGGTATTCCGCTTGTAAGCGAGGTTGAAGATGAAAGGATGTTGATTACGCCGTGAGAAATCCATTAAACAAAACTGTAACAGAAATCAAACCCTCCGGAATCCGCAAATTTTTCGATATCGTAAGCGAGATGAAAGACGCGATATCTTTGGGTGTTGGTGAGCCAGATTTCGACACACCGTGGCATATCCGTGAGGAAGGCATCTATTCCCTTGAAAAAGGGCGGACCTTCTATACTTCGAACGCCGGGCTTGCAGAATTAAAAGAAGAAATCGGCCGCTATTTAAAACGGCGGTTTAACCTTGATTATAATCCAGCCAAAGAAACACTCGTTACCATTGGCGGCAGTGAGGCGATCGATATTGGGCTGCGCGCCATGCTCGACCCAGGCGATGAAGTGCTGATCCCGCAGCCAAGCTATGTATCCTATCTGCCGTGCGTGACACTAGCCGGCGGTGTCCCGGTTGTAATTGAACTGAAAGCAGAAAATGAGTTCCGTCTGACTAGGCAGGAAGTCCTTGATGCAGTTACAGAAAAAACAAAAGTGCTGATTATGCCATTCCCAAACAACCCGACTGGCTCCATTATGACACGTGAGGACTTGCAGGAAATCGTGGATGTTGTGATAGAGAAAGATCTTTTTGTAATTTCCGATGAGATTTATTCCGAGCTTACCTATGGCGGCAATCATGTTTCCATTGCGGAATTCCCAGGGATGAAGGAGCGAACCATCGTTATCAATGGCTTCTCTAAATCCTATGCAATGACTGGGTGGCGACTTGGCTATGCGGCAGGACCGGAAAACGTAATCACGCAGATGATCAAAATACATCAGTTTGCCATTATGTGCGCGCCAACTACAAGCCAGTACGCAGCCGTAGAGGCGTTAAAGAACGGGGATGAAGATGTTGCCATGATGCGCGGGGAATACGATAAGCGCAGAAGGTATGTGGTCAACGCGCTGCGGGAAATGGGACTTAATTGCTTTGAGCCAAAAGGCGCTTTCTATGTATTTCCGGATATCCGGGGAACGGGTATGACTTCCGATGAATTTGCGAACTGTCTTCTTCAGGAAGAGAAGGTGGCAGTTGTACCGGGAACGGCCTTTGGGGATTGCGGGGAAGGTTTCCTGCGTATTTCCTACGCGTATTCAATAGAGAATTTGAAAATTGCGCTGGAGCGGATTTCAAGATTTGTAAAAAACCATAGATAGGCAGGGAGCAGGGTCTTTCCCTCCGCCCACAAAAAAATTTTGATAAAATAGAAGAATCGGCTTGAAAAACCATTACCAGTTATGGTAGAATAACCTAAGATGCTTTTAACTAGATTATTTTACTACGGGAGGATAAAATATGGCGGCAGTAAACGCTGATTATATCAATCCATTTTTGCTTGCGTCAACCAAGGTATTGAAGGATATGATGATGTTGGACGCGAAGCTTGGGAAGCCTTATCTGAATAATAATATGACTTTCAGTGCCGATTCTTTACTGATAATGTTAGGTGTTACGGGGGAGATGAAAGGGCAGGTTATCCTGTGTTTTCACAATGATGTTGCGCTCGATCTTGCGACCAGGATGTGCATGATGCCGGTTACGGAGATGAATGAGCTGGCTCAGAGCGCGATTAGCGAGTTGGGTAATATGATTCTCGGGAATGCCGCGACTGTCTTTTCGACAAAGGGTGTTACCATTGATATTACACCGCCGACCACCTGCCAGGGCAATGTTTCGTTTTCGACGGATTATGCGGCGAATATCTGTGTCCCTGTTATCTATGACGACGATAAGACAATCGAAATCAACGTTTCCATTAAAGGATGATGCGGCGCATCATCCTTTTTTGGATAGAAAAACAGGAATGGGAGTGTAGGGGTATAATAATGTTAAATATTGTATTGTTTGAGCCGGAGATCCCGGCGAACACGGGAAATATCGGAAGAACCTGCGTGGCGACGGGAAGCCGCCTCCATTTGATTGAGCCGCTGGGCTTTGATATCTCAGAGAAGGCTGTGCGGCGTGCGGGGATGGATTACTGGTTCTCGCTTGACCTGAAGGTATATGGGAATTATAGGGATTTTCTTGAGCAAAATCCCGGAGCTAAGGTCTATATGGCAACAACAAAAGCGCAAAAGGTGTATACGGAGGTTTCCTATGAACCGGATGCCTTCCTTATGTTCGGCAAAGAAAGCGCGGGCATTCCGGAAGAAATTCTGCTTGAAAACAGGGAGCGCTGCGTGCGTATCCCAATGCTTGGGGAAACGCGCTCGCTCAATCTGAGCAATTCGGTGGCTATTGTAGTTTATGAGGCGCTGCGGCAGCAAGGATTTGCGGATATGAAGCTTGCGGGGGAGCTGCACCGGCATACTTGGTAGAAAGGAAAAAAGATGAATGAAAAAGTATTAAAAACCCTGGAGTTTACGAAAATTATCGAAAAACTTGCGGGGTATGCGGGTTCTGCAATGGGGAGGGCAAAATGCGAAGCACTTGTGCCCCTTTCCGACAGGGAAAAGGTCAACGCGCTGCAGCAGGAAACAGCCGATGCGCTTTCTAGGCTTTATCAGAAGGGGACACTTTCTTTTTCTGGTTTGCCGGATATCGGGGCATCCATTAAGCGCCTAGAGATCGGGTCAACCCTTGGCGCAGGTGAGTTGATGAAATTAAGTTCCATGCTGACCGCAACGCTGCGCGTCAAAAATTATGGCATGAGCGGCAACGATGAATTGCAGGATTCCTTAAGTGAGCGCTTTTCGCTTTTAGAGCCGCTTTCGGTGCTTAACAACGAAATTATGCGCTGTATCATATCCGAAGAAGAGATTGCGGATGATGCAAGTCCGGGGTTAAAGAGTGTTCGCCGCCAGATGAAAGCAGCGAACGACAAGATACATGAGCAGCTTGCCAGGCTGATTACGGATGCAGGGACAAAACTGATGCTGCAGGATGCGATTGTCACGATGCGCAATGGCCGCTATTGCCTGCCAGTCAAACAGGAATACAAGAATTCTTTTGGCGGCATGCTGCATGACCAGTCAGCAACAGGTTCCACAGCATTTATTGAGCCTGCTTCGGTGGTGAAATTGAACAATGAGCTGGCTGAACTTGGCATAAGGGAACAGCAGGAGATCGAGAAGGTGCTTGCGGCGTTGAGCGGGCAGGCAGCAGAACACACGGAGGATCTGGCATATAATCAGGCAACACTTGCGGAATTTGACTTTATTTTTGCACGTGCAGTGCTTGCAAAGCAGATGAAAGCAATGCAGCCAAAGTTTAACGACCGACGTTATATCAATATCCGGAAAGGCCGCCACCCACTGATTGATCCGCACAAGGTGGTACCAATTGATGTCCATTTGGGCGATGAATTCAACCTTCTTGTAATTACAGGACCAAATACCGGCGGCAAGACCGTTTCCTTAAAAACGGTTGGGTTATTCACACTGATGGGGCAGGCGGGTCTGCATATCCCTGCCATGGAAGGTTCGGAACTTGGCATATTTAAGGAAGTGTATGCGGATATTGGCGACGAGCAAAGTATTGAGCAAAGCCTTAGCACATTCTCATCGCATATGACAAATACGGTAAAGATACTGGAACAGGCAGATGAGGATTGCCTTGCCCTGTTTGATGAGTTAGGGGCGGGCACAGATCCGACGGAAGGCGCGGCGCTGGCCATGTCAATCCTAACCTACCTGCACAATCTGGGTGCGCGCACAATGGCAACAACACACTACAGCGAACTAAAAATCTTTGCGCTTTCAACAGAGGGTGTGGTCAATGCCTGCTGTGAATTTGATGTGGAAACCCTGCGCCCAACATATCGACTGCTAATTGGTATCCCAGGAAAGAGCAATGCCTTTGCAATTTCGTCAAAACTGGGGCTGCCGGAATTTATCATTGGCAGGGCAAGGGAATTTATCGGAACGAAGGACGAAAGTTTTGAGGATGTGATCAGCCGTCTGGAGGAAAGCCGCGTTTCGATGGAGAAGGAGCGCCTTGAAACAGCGAGGCTTCACGCGGAGGCGGAGGAATTGCGCAAAAAGCTTGCGGAGAAGAACGCGCGTATCGACAGTGCGAAAGACCGTATCCTGCGTGAGGCGAATGAAAAGGCGAGGGATCTTTTGCAGGAAGCTAAGAATTATGCGGACGAGGTTATCCGCAAATATAACAAATGGGGGCAGGGTGGCGCTTTTGGCAAGGAAATGGAACAGGAGCGCGATGCCCTGCGTGAAAAACTTGGTGACAAGGACAATAATCTGGCGATCAAGGCAAAGAAGGCAAAGAAAAAAGCATCGCCGGAGGAGATCAAGGTTGGTGATACTGTGCATGTGCTTAGCCTGAACCTGAAAGGAACTGTCAGTACGGTACCGAATGCCAAGGGCGATCTGTACGTACAGATGGGGAGCCTGCGCGCGCTGGTAAACCTAAAAGATGTGGAGCCTGCAGAAGCGGATCTGGCGGAGGAAGAAAAAAAGGCAAAGACCTCAAGTGGCAAGATACGTATGAGCAAGTCGTTAAATATCAGTACCGAACTTAATATTATCGGCAAGCGGGTGGATGAGGCCATGCCGCTGGTGGATAAATATCTGGATGATGCCTACCTAGCACACCTGCCAAAGGTGACCATCATCCATGGCCGCGGCACGGGGGCGCTGAAAGAAGCGGTACATGGACAGCTTCGGAGAACAAAGTACGTGAAATCGTTCCGGGTAGGAGAGTTTGGCGAAGGGGATGGCGGTGTAACCATTGTGGAATTCAAATAGCGGGCGATAATCAGATTGCAGAAAAGGGGAAGTCATAATGGCAGAAAAACAGAAAATATTGATAGTGGATGATGATGAGAATATTGCGGAGCTGATTTCCCTGTATCTTATAAAGGAATGCTTTGACACAAGGATTGTGCATGACGGGGAAATGGCAATAGTCCAGTACAAAGATTATAAGCCAAATTTAATATTACTCGACCTGATGCTCCCGGGTATCGATGGGTATGAGGTCTGCCGGGAGGTGCGCAAAGATTCAAAGGTGCCGATTATTATGCTCTCGGCAAAGGGCGAAGTCTTTGACAAAGTGCTTGGGTTGGAACTGGGGGCGGACGACTATATTATGAAGCCCTTTGATTCCAAGGAACTTGTGGCGCGCGTGAAGGCAGTCCTGCGCCGCTTCCAGCCTGAGGAGGAGGAAGCTGGGCCTACAAAACAGACGGCGGGGGAATATGTTTCCTATCCGGATTTGTTTGTCAGCCAGACAAATTATGAGGTGACTTACAAGGGCAGGCGTGTGGATATGCCGCCGAAAGAACTGGAATTGTTTTATTTCCTTGCCTCGCATCCGAACCAGGTATTTACACGCGAACAGCTTCTTGACCATATCTGGGGATATGAGTATATTGGCGACACGCGCACGGTGGACGTGCATATCAAACGCCTGCGCGAGAAGATCAAGAACCATGAGCAATGGGGGCTGGTCACAGTCTGGGGGATCGGTTATAAATTTGAGGCGAAAACAAAGCCGGTAAGGTGACGGGCAGGATGAAACATAAAGCACTGTTAAAATTAGTTCTGTGCTACGTGATTGCAGCCGTCAGTATGTTTGTTATGCTCAACTATTTTGGTGCGAAGCGCCTGAACAAACAGTTTGAACAGGAGAAGGCGGAGCTTTTAACGGAGCAGGCGGGGATGATTGCGGAGGAGTATGTTACCCCGTATTACCGCGATACCACCAGGCAAAGCGATATGCTGGTACAGTTGCGCAGCATCGACCGCTTCCTTGGCACGCGTATCTGGGTGGTCAACACGAACGGCACGGTTTTTGTAGATACTGGGGAGGGAAATATTGCGCGGGGGATCAATGTCGATAATTACAATCCTAAGTTTCTTGATGAGGTAGTAACGGCAAAATATCTTACAAATATTACGTTTCCAGGTGTTATGTCAAAGGAAATGCTCGCAGTTGCACAGCCGCTTTACTTAAATTATTCCCTGCGTGCCTATGTCTGTATCTTCCTTCCAATGGACTCTGTAAGACAGTCGGTTACACAGTATCTTGATATTGTAAATATATGTTATATCGCTTTTATGGTGGTTCTCCTTATCATTTTTGTGGCGATATACATTATTACCCTCGCGCCCGTGCGGCGGATGACGCAGGTTACGGAGGAATACGCGCGCGGGCATTTTGACGTGCCAATGAAAGTCCGTTCAAATGATGAGTTTAGGAATCTGGCGAACGCAATAAAATTTATGGCGGATGAGTTCAAGAACCTTGATGATTATCAAAAAAAATTTGTTGGGAATATTTCCCATGATTTCCGTTCGCCCCTTACGTCGATTAAAGGCTATGCGGAGGCAATGGCGGATGGTACCATACCACAGGAGATGCAAAAAAAATATCTTGATATCATTCTGTTTGAAACGGAGCGCCTGACAAAGCTGACAGCAAACCTCCTGACCCTGAATGGTTTTGAGAACAAGGGGGTTATGTTGGAGATTACAAGTTTTGACATCAACCGGATTATCCACCGTACAGCGCTAAGTTTTGAGGGAACCTGCACAAAAAAGCGGATTACCCTCAATCTGCTTTTTGGGGATGAATCATTTTTTGTGGATGCGGATATGGGGAAAGTACAACAGGTGCTTTACAACCTGATCGACAATGCCATTAAGTTTAGCAACCCGGACTCCTCCATTGATATCAAAACGGAGGAGAAGGGCAGTAAGGTGCTGGTTGCGGTCAAAGACTATGGCATTGGCATTCCAAAGGAATCAATCAAGCGGATCTGGGAACGGTTTTACAAGACGGATCTTTCAAGGGGTAAGGACAAGAAAGGCACGGGACTGGGGCTTTCTATTGCAAAGGAAATTATCCAGGCACACAGGGAAAACATTAATGTGGTCAGTACGGAAGGTG
Source organism: uncultured Lachnospiraceae bacterium (assembly GCA_947177515.1). Classification (GTDB taxonomy): domain Bacteria; phylum Bacillota; class Clostridia; order Lachnospirales; family Lachnospiraceae; genus RGIG4057. The sequence continues at coordinate 2,900 of CAMWUU010000051.1, read as the reverse complement.
TTGGGACGGAATTCATTTTTACGTTGTCGAAAAGCTTATAAATTTGTTCATACTTCGTTCATAGGTCTATGGTAAAATGGGAGGAAGTATTTGCTGGCAGAGGAATGACTTTGGCAGCACACGGTAGGATATGGCCCTGACGGCGGGTTTCGGATACAGTTTTGTTTGCGGTCGTGGAGGAAGTCCGGATGGAGCAGAAAGATCAGACGGGGAACAAGGAGTATCAGTTTATTCGGGAGAAAGTGGTTTCAAGACGCAGAAGCAGGATGAAAAAAATGATCCTGTCCCTTGGGTTTACAGTATTTTTGGCGATGGTCTTCGGAGTGGTGGCGAGGGCAGTATTTTTGTGTGCGGATGGACCGGTAAGATGGCTTCTTGGACTGGAAAATGAGCCAGGTTCCACACCCGCGGCGCGCCCTACACCAACCAAAAGCCCCGTGTGCCCGGGAACGACGGTTGGCGCACAAAAACCGGGTACGGAAGTGGGGCAGCATGGTACACCGCCCCTAAAGCAGCCCACGCCGTCCGGGGGGGAAACCTCCCTGACGGGGGAACCATCGCCTTCCTTGCCGGCAACTGTGACACCGGGCGAGGGAGAACCTTCTAATGAAACGGCGACACCGGGTGCACCATCCATGACTCCGGGAGTGCCAGTAACGGGAGAACCATCCCCATCCAAAACCCCAACCGGGGAGCCGGATGTAACCCAAAATCCGTCCGAAGGGGAGAACGGGGAGGAAGTGGAACCAACGCAAACGCCGTCTTTTGCGGAGCAGTATTGTAAGCTGTTTACCGGGATGCAGGAGGTTGCAAAGGAGGTGGGGCGCTCCCTTGTGACCGTTTCCGTTTTTGTCAATGGGATTGACTGGCTGAGCAACCCTTATGAAACGGAGAGCCAGACGACCGGTATTATAATCGGGCAGAGCGAAACAAAACTTCTTCTTCTGGTAAATCTTGACCGTATCCAGTCGGCAAGCCGGATCTGCCTGACCGTGGATAAAGAGCATTACGAGGCGGAGCTTTGGAGTTATGACCGGGATTATAATCTGGCGGTTGTCCGTATCGACACACAGGAACTGCCGGAACAGTTCCTTGCGGGCAGGAAGACGGCGGTCTTTGGTGAATCCTATTCCCTTACCGCAGGCACGCCGGTTCTGGCGCTCGGAAATCCAAATGGCTATGTCGGTTCCATGGATTTTGGCATGGTAACAAGCAAACAGAGCGTATATTATATTACGGACAACAGTGTGGATTTATTTAATACCAGTACGGTGGACAGTGAGGACGGGGATGGTGTGATTGTGAACCTGACGGGGGAAATTATCGGCATAATCACACGTACCATGAAATCCGGTTTTGATGAATCCATGTGCACGGCGGTCGGCAGTACCAAACTGAAAGCCGTGATTAGTCGCTTGGCCGCAGGCCAGAAACAGGTGTATTTTGGTATCCGGGGCGAGGATGTGCCGCAGACAGCACTTGTGGAGCAGGGGCTTGATAACGGCATCTATGTGATGGAGGTGGAAACGGATTCCCCTGCTTTTGAGGCAGGGATTAAAACAGGTGATATTATTACGAAGGTGGACAATACTTCGATTTATTCCTTCCATGGGTTTAATGCTGTGTTAAACCAGAAGGCGGCGGGACTGAAAATGGAAGTGACACTTTGGAGGACGGTGCGGATGAAGGCGGAGGAAATCAAGGTGATTGTGGTGCTCGGGGAGCGATAGGGTGTATTTTTGCCAATCACAAGGGTTTTTAACAAGGGCTTAAGGCAGTCAAATTTAATGGGTTATAGTATATTTTTATTATATTAACATGGTGATTAAATCAGTGCGGGGAAGGTCACAGCATTATATTATTTTTGTATAAAGGGGTTTATAAAAAATCAGGATAAGCATTAATAAGGAAAGGAAGTGTGACAGGATGAGGTATTTGGCTGAATTAAAAGAGGGGGAGCTGGTGAAGGAGATCTACCTTTGCAAAAAGCTTCAGACATTAAAGACAAAGGCGGGCAAAAGCTATTATTCCCTGACATTGCAGGATAAGACGGGTGTGGCCGATGCGAAGGTCTGGGAACTGGGTGCGGGGATCGAACATTTTGATGTGATGGACTATATTTTTATTGATGGACAGGTGACAAGCTTCCAGGGGGCGATACAGTTAAACATCAAACGAGTGCGCAAATGTCAGGAAGGTGAGTACGACCCGGCAGATTATATGCCGATGACAACACGCAATATTGATGAGATGTATCAGGAACTTTTAGGGGTGGTTTCGATGGTGAAGGAGCCGCATTTACAGGAACTTTTGCAGAGTTTTTTTGTGGCGGACAAGGATTTTGCTGCCCGCTTTAAACGGCATTCGGCGGCAAAGGCTGTACACCATGGTTTTATCGGCGGATTGCTCGAACATACTCTGGGCGTGGCGAAAATGTGCGCTTTTATGGCGGATTCCTACTCGTTTTTGAACAAGGATCTGCTTTTGACTGCGGCCATGTTCCACGATGTCGGGAAGATGGAAGAAATTTCGCCGTTCCCGGAAAATGATTATACGGATGACGGAAACCTGCTCGGGCATATCTATATCGGTGCCTCGCAGGTAAGCGCGCGCTGCCGTACCATTGAAGGGTTTTCTAAGCGCCTGGAGGGGGAATTGGTACACTGCATCCTTGCACACCACGGGGAACTGGAATTCGGCTCACCGAAAAAGCCAGCGCTTGCGGAAGCACTTGCGCTCTATATCGCGGACAATGCGGATGCAAAAATGGAAACCTTAAAGGAGATTTTTTCTTCAGCGGATGCAAAGCTTGAATGGGTTGGATACCAAAGACTTTTGGAATCGAATTTGAAGAGAACCTTACTTTAGGCAAAAGCGCTGGAGGGGGAGTTGTGGAAAGC